>CAZNTS010000073.1:0-5349 GCA_964576045.1 uncultured Nitrospiraceae bacterium
GTGTGTACGTCTTCAACGCCGGGACTGGAGCCCTCACCCGGACATTGGTCAGCCCCAACGCCCAAACCTATGGATTGTTTGGCGATTCCGTCGCTTTGACTAGTAGCGTCATAGCGGTTGGAGCAAATGGTGAAACGGTTAGCGGGAACAGTGGCGCTGGTCGTGTGTACGTGTTCAACGCCGGGACTGGAGCCCTCACCTGGACGCTGGTAAGCCCCAACTCGCAATACGAGGGATGTTTTGGCTGTTCAGTGGCTTTGAATGGTGACGCCCTAGTTGTTGGAGCCGAAGAATCGGTTAGCGGGATCAGTGGCGCCGGTCGTGTGTACGTCTTCAACGTCGTGGGTGGGATCCTCACCTGGACGCTGACCAGCCCCAACCCCGTAACCAATGGAGGCTTTGGTAGTTCAGTGGCTTGGAGCAGTGATGTCCTAGTTCTCGGAGCCCCCTATGAAACGGTTGGCGGGAACAGTGCCGCCGGCCGTGCCTATATATTTTGAATCTAGGATGACCTTTTCATCGTGAGCGCCAAACATGCGGCGGGACAGGGAGCTACACAGGCGCCTCACCAAGCCACACGATGAACTGGGCGATAACTGAGACGGCAAACTTCACCTGACATCTACGTCTGAGCACATGAGAAATCCCATTGTCGGGCGACGGTTCTTTACAGCACACTTAGAAATCGTTCAGGTGACGGAGACTTTACTCTCGTACGTTGATCCCTGGTTTTCGTTTCGAGTGTTTTGTGTGTGTGTAGGTAATGGTGAGCACACACACACTTTTCAACCAAACCTAACGGTCCGATTCATAACGCGCATCCTCGGACAAACCAGATAGCACAATCGCAGCTAGGTTCAGAGCCTTCGTTGCTTCTTCGGATGAAACGTCTCCGCCTGAATGAACGATAGCATTTCGAACCATTCTGATTTCCCTGAGCGAAGCAGCGGTTACACTACTGATCGCGTTCTTGGAGAGTAGAAAGTTGATCACTTCGGGGAGAGGCGCATACGGACCGTGAGTATAGCCCAGAGATTTGGCTTTACTCCGCAGAACTCTTTCGATGTCTATAGTAAGTTTTACAAATGCCATTTTAGGATCATTGATTTCTCCTTCTAGTGTCTGACGTAGAATTTCCTGAGATTGCCACGCATCATGCGGTGGAAACTCACTGACAAGCTTCGTCAACTGTCGCGTGTCTATTCGATTCTTTTGATAACTCCAAAGGGCAGCAAAACCTGAAATAATGGAAAACACGATGGAAATTAGTGCTGCAATATCTAGACTGGGAACCCGTGGAACCGTAATCTGGAAGACACTTATTCCCCACGTATAGCCGATTAGGAAAATGGAGACAACGAGCGCCGTAAATGCCCATCCTAGCCCAAAGAGAACAATTCCAACTCTGAATAGGCGATGGCTTCTTCGAAGTGTCGAAACGCAAGTAGCTATTGCAGCGGCCGCAAACAAAATCACTACAACTATTAGAACCAATGAAAGTGCCCGCAGGATAGAAGCGATACCTGCTATGGTACTAGCCAAACCAATTGCCGCTATAACTAAACCGAGCAAGGTAGCGGCCGGTGTGAAAATATCGCGCGGATGAATCCACGTGTCAAAATCGCGATCGCGATTCAATGTCAAATTTCTATGCACTCATCTCAAAGGTGACGGTACGGTAGTCTGTCGATTCTTCAAAGAGGATCCGCTAATTACCTCAACTGAAAACGAAGTGCTACTCAAAGAGAGCGTTTGCATAGCTCAGAGACAAGCGGTTATTGCAGGCCCCGTGGAGACTGATATGCAGCCGGGAAGGCAGGAGGAACAGGAAACGAAATCTCAGGAGGTCGGTGGCAGACTCTTGCAAGAGCTGGACTTGAAGTTCAAGATTCCGCGAGGCAAGACTTCGCAACTCATGGGTGTAATGCATTATCTGCAAAGCAAGTTCCAATCAATGGAATTGGAGATTAGAGCAAGAGACGGCTCAATATCTGAAGATGATTATTCCAACAAGATAAGGGAGGCGTTGCGACAACTGGGAATAGAGTTCGAAGAGTAAAATCGTCTCCTGACCCATGCAATAGTACGGTTGGACACGATCTTTGAAACGACGATTGGTTATCTTATCTGCCTCCGTCCGCACGAAGGCTACAACGGTCGAGAGCCTGCCCGCGCTGGAGCTATTTGACGGCGTTTTTGCAAGACAGATTCGAAAATACATTCGTGACGGACTCATTGATCGGAGAGACGTGCTGTTTGTTTCACCTACCCTTGGTTTGATACGAGGGTTGCAGCCTGTTCGGCCTGATAAAATGCGTAATTTGTCGGATTGGCACAAACCAGTCATCGACAGCCAGCGATTATTCCAATTGAACCAGATAGCACGCAAGGTTCTTCGAACCGTCACTAGGACAGAGAAATATTCGGAAGCCTTTGTAAATGTAGGCAAGAACTTGTATCCTATTATTGAGGGAATCGAGACGATTGTCTCCTGCCCCATAATTCATGCGAGAGGTCGAGGTATCGGACCGAAGTCGGCAGATATGAAAGCCTGGATTCTTGGATATTCGCAGAGCCCGAAGCCCTCACTGAGATAATTGGTATAGACTCAGGTGAGAACTTCGACGTGGTTTTAGAAGTGAACGAGTCTAGGTGTGTATCTTCTGCTGCGAGCGTCGTAATTTGAACCGTCCTGTCGGTCGTCGAAGTGTGTGTGTGCCTCTAATGGTGCGGGCGTCGTAAATTGAACCGTTAGATTCGGCCATTCGGTGTATGGGTCCAATTCGCGTCGCGATTTGAACAGATTTGACGTGATTGTGTCGGAGCTTCTGCCTCGCGTGCTTCCGCTCGGTTTATCTTGGCGCTCATGTGTGCCGTAGATCGAATTCAGTTGTATAAGACCAGCCTAAGCGAAACGCCCGATGCCTCTGTTACCGAGGAAGGGGCGAAGGACGTGAAGATAAAATGGCTCATCAACAAGGACAGAGCACCAACTTTCCTGATGCGTCACTTTACGGTGGACGCTGGGGGTTTCACGCCCTTCCACAGCCACGACTGGGAACATGAAGTCTATGTTCTAGAAGGGAATGGCAAGGTTAGGTACGAAGACCGAGAGGAGAAGGTCTCACCCGGCGATGCAATCCTGATTCCACCAAACAAGAGGCACCAGTTTCAAGCAAACCCAGACCGCCCTCTCAAATTTCTCTGTATGGTACCAAAATAAACCGTCAACATGCAAACATAGGATGAATCCCCTAAGGGCTGCTAACCACGTGGAGGCTAGCCCATTTCACGTTGTCGAACCGTTGATTTGAGTGACACTAGTGGATGAGTGGCGTAGACGCCTAACTACAGCGCAAAACTCGAATCGCTCCTCACTATGAGAGGCGTGTGGCATCGATTCATCGAGTTCGGTGAGCCCGTGAAGACCGTTGAACAGGCGGCAAAGAAGGTTCAGGTGGAGAAGATCGCGAAATCCATAGTCATGGTTGATTCTAACGACGCGCCGCTACTGGCCATCATACCGGCGCAAAGCAAAGTAAGCCACAAGAAGCTCAAGCAGCTTCTCGCCGTCAAAGACGTTCGCCTAGCGAGCCCAGAAGAAGTCTTAACCCATTCCGGCTATCCGGCCGGCGGAGTATCGCCCTTCAACAACATCCAACGCGCTCTTCTAGACTCGAAGCTACTGGCTAGCGAGACGGTGATCGTTGGGGGAGGAGATATCGACAAGCTGATGGAACTTAGGACAAAAGACATCCTTGAGTTCTTGAACCCTCAAATCGCCGACATCACCAAGTAGCCGCAAGGCGGCGTCCGAATCACTCGCCTCTCATTCGAAGTTTGTCTACCAAGCACAATTCATATTCTGCCCTGGCTAGGTAACAGGGGAAGAGCGAGTATGGAATTTCTCTACAAGACGACCGCTGCTCGGTTGGGAATGCTTACCGAAGGTCCAAGCGAGCATGAAAAAGAGATAGTTAACCGACACTTCAGCTATCTCAAATCGCTTACCGAGCAAGGAACCGTCTTGCTCTTTGGGCGAACACAAAACTCGGATGCAACAACCTTCGGTATCATCATCTTCCGAGCCAATTCAGAGAAGGAAGCCCAGTCGATTATGAACGGTGACCCGGCAGTTAAGGAAGGGGTGATGCGGGCGGAACTTTATCCATTCAAAGTAGGTGCATTAAACGCTCGAAATTGGCCAACTGACTGAGCAAGTACCACGCTCCTGAATTATATTCGAGGTTAGTTTAGGACATTTGTCGCGTCTAGGAGGGTAAATGATGCAAGCCGCGGCAAAGCTGAAGCTCGCTTACAGCAAGACTTGCGCATGTTCCAGTAATCACTTGAATTGTATGCGTGCTAAGGATTGGATGAAATCGCAACTTGGAGTGTGGCAAGTATACTACGAGGGGCGAGATATTCGGGATAAGGATATTCATCCGGCCGTCATGCCGATAGCCTTGGCAAAGCGAGCTATCGAACTTTTCACACATCGTGGCGAACTCGTACTTGACCCCTTCAATGGAATAGGGACGACTCTGCTAGCTGCAAAGGATTTGGATAGGAACGCCATCGGTTTTGACATCAATGAAAGGTATTGCAGAGTTTCCGAAGAACGCTTGGGGGCAGCAAAGGTTGTGGGCAAGTCAAAGCAAGTGGTCGTATGCGACGATGCCGATAATATTTCGAATTATCTTGAGGACGAGAGCGTCAAGCTGATTTTCACCTCGCCCCCTTACGCCAATTTACTGAATCGAAAGCGCCTGAACAAGAGTCGAAGGGGCAACTTACGAAAGAACAATCAGTACCTGAGAGTTGAACAATACAGCCAAGATAAACACGATCTGGGCACGATGCAGATCGAGCAATATTCCCAGAAACTAAAGGACATTTACGAACGGCTCCTACCGCTCTTGATGCCTCGCGGCCATAACATGATCAATGTTCCGGATATGTGGTGGAGCGACCGACACTCAGGCCGCCGAATCCCAATTCACATACACGTCTACCACGCCATGATCGAAGCCGGCTACGAGCTTCGCAACACTATCATCTGGGACCGAACGAACATCGTCAATCGAGTAGGCATCTTCGGCTGGCCATCGAATTACATAACCATGGGGACAACGTTCGAGTACCTACTTGACTTCTGGAAGCCGCCAAACTAGAAAGTTAACACATACTCGTAGACTGGTTCCCTGTCAGGGATTGTCGTTTGTTCACAATTGAGCAAGATCTTCTGGTGTGTCAACGTCTCTCAGAACATTGGGGGAACCTGTCTCAACTAGGCAGACTTCCTGCTCATGATTCTTGACTACGGCCTTCAGCCCGAACGTTTCTTCG
>CAZNTS010000074.1:0-18179 GCA_964576045.1 uncultured Nitrospiraceae bacterium
GACGTCTTCAACCACAATGTCGAGACTGTACCAAGACTGTATCCGCTGGTAAGGCCGCAGGCGGAATTTTCTCTCTCGCTGAAACTATTGCGCGATGCTAGGGGAATAGCCCCTCTGGTGCGGACGAAGTCCGGCCTCATGCTCGGCCTAGGTGAAACAGACGATGAAATCGTATCTGTGCTAAAGAGCCTGAGAACGGCCGGATGCGATTACCTCACAATAGGCCAGTATCTGAGACCTTCAGCGAAAAATCTTCCGGTTGTGAGATACGTGCCTCCGGACGCTTTTGAAAGATACGGAGACTTCGCCCTCTCCCTAGGGTTTAGAGCCGTGGCTTCTGCACCACTGGTGAGAAGCTCAATGAATGCTGAGGAGATGTTTTTGCGTTGAATTTGGTAAAATAATCTTTTATTACTTAAGAAAAAAGGAGTCCTGATGCTCGAGTTCAACAGAATAAAGCGTCTTCCCCCTTATGTATTCGCCATAGTGAATGCCCTGAAAATGGAAGCTAGAAGGAAAGGCCATGATATCATCGACCTTGGCATGGGGAACCCCGACTTAGCGACGCCAAAGCATATTGTAGATAAGCTCTGTGAGGCCGCTAATAACCCGAGAAATCACCGCTACTCTGCATCCAGAGGGATAACCCAGCTGAGAATGGCGATTACGGAGTGGTATAAGCGGCGCTATGATGTGGACCTAGATCCTGAAACAGAGGCGGTGATCACTATAGGAGCAAAGGAAGGTCTCAGCCATCTTTCTTACGCAACGCTCGGCCCCGGAGATGTGGTAATGACACCTATTCCTGCATACCCGATTCACCCCTATAGTGCGATTCTTGCGGGCGCGGAGGTAAGGTATATCCCCACCGGAAGAGGTTATGACTTTTTTGAGGAAATGGAAAAAGCGTTCAAGTCGCTCTGGCCTAAGCCGAAGATGCTTATCCTAAACTTTCCCCATAATCCTACGACCGAGTGTGTTGAACTGGACTTCTTTAGGAAGATTGTTGATTTTGCGAAAGAAAATGAGATCATGGTGATCCATGACTTTGCATATGCCGACCTATGTTTTGACAATTATCGGGCACCGAGTTTTCTCCAGGCTTCAGGCGCAAAGGACATTGGGGTCGAGTTCTTCTCCCTCACCAAGAGTTATTCCATGGCCGGGTGGAGGGTCGGTTTTTGCTGTGGGAACAGGGAACTCGTAGGCGCACTCACCAAAATAAAGAGCTATCTCGACTACGGCATGTTCCAACCGATACAGATCGCGAGTATCATCGCCCTCCGGGGGCCTCAGGACTGTGTCGCTGAGATAAAGAGCACCTATCAATCCAGGCGTGATGCCCTCATCAAGGGTCTCCATCAGGCCGGCTGGGAAATCGAACCTCCCCGTGCAACGATGTTTGTGTGGGCAGAAGTACCCGAGCCTTTTAAAAAAGCGGGGTCTCTCGAATTCAGCAAATTTCTGATAGGTGAAGCGGGCGTGGCCGTATCTCCCGGAATCGGGTTTGGAGAGGGCGGTGACGGCTTTGTGAGATTTGCTCTCGTCGAGAACGAGCACAGGATACGACAGGCAACCAGGGGAATACGAAAGGCGCTACATGGAAACAATCCTTATCGTTGAAGACAAGGAATCCATGGCCAAGATGCTGATGGAAACCATGGGGACAGAAGGATATCGTTCTCTTATCGCCAAGGACGGTGCTGAAGGGATTAAGCAGATAAGGGAGAACAAGATTGACATTGTCCTTACCGACCTGAAGCTGCCAAAGAAGGACGGCATGGAAGTACTTAGGGCGGCAAAGGAAGAGAACCCCCTTCTACCGGTTATCCTTATGACTGCTTACGGGTCCATAGATGTGGCAGTAAAAGCCATAAAAGAGGGGGCTTTTGACTTCATCACAAAACCATTTGACACTGACCATCTCCTGCACCTAATAAGAAAGGCAGTCGAGACCCAGCGGCTGCTGGCTGAGAATATCCTCCTCAAAGAAGAGTTTTCCTCTTTGATAGGCATGCCCAAGATCATCGGGAAATCTGAAAAGATTCTAGACGTCGCAAGGAAGACCCAGCGGGTAGCTCCCACGAAAACAACTGTCTTGCTCCTGGGTGAGAGTGGGACCGGCAAAGAGTTGTTTGCCAGAGCTATCCATTGCCTCAGTCCGAGAAAAGATTATCCTTTTGTTCCCATTAACTGTGCTGCTATACCGAAAGAGCTTCTGGAATCAGAACTCTTTGGTCATGAGAAGGGTGCCTTTACTGGTGCAGAAGCGCGAAAACCGGGCAAGTTCGACCTTGCTGACAGGGGAACGATATTTCTTGACGAGATTGCCGAGATGGACTTATCGCTTCAGGCAAAGATCATGCGGGTTGTTCAGGAAGGAGAAATAGAACGGGTGGGGGGGCTGAAAACGATCCCTGTGGACGTCCGCGTTATTGCGGCCACAAATAAGGATATCGAACAGATGGTTTCAGTGGGAACCTTCAGAGAAGATCTTTACTACAGGCTCAGCGTCTTTCCGATAAAGATCCCTTCATTGAGAGAAAGAATTGAGGATATACCGCTTCTTGTGGATTTCTTTGTCAGGAAATACTGCACTGAAATGAAAACCCCGATGAAAAGTGTTTCTAAAGAAGTACTCGCTAGGCTGACGGACCACCCTTGGAAGGGAAATGTGAGGGAACTTGAAAACGCGATGGAACGGGCGATAATACTCTGCGATGGCGAAACGATAACCCCTGAACATATCTCTCTGAGTCCCGTCCCGATGAAGACCATAGTGGAGGCGCTCCCGATGGACGGAGCCCTCGGAGACACTGCAAAGGAGGCCCTGCGGCTTGCAGAGACCCAGAGGATACGAAGGGCTTTACAGGAAACAAAGGGGAACAAGAGCAGGGCTGCCGAGGTACTTAGCGTGAGCTATAAGACCCTCCTCACCAAAATAAAGGATTACGGGATCGAGTAAGGCAGGCTCCGGACGGCCTGTCTCGACACCACTCGCAGTACTCAATGCTGATTTTCATAGGAGGCCTATGATAAACTTATATAAGGCTACGGAGGGAGAGATACAATGTCAGGACATTCCAAGTGGGCACAGATAAAACATAAGAAAGCCCATACCGATGCAAAAAGAGGACGGATATTCACGCAGATTGTGAAGGAAATATCTGTTGCCGCAAGGCTTGGCGGCGGAGACCCTAACGGAAATCCGAGACTCAGGCTCGCAATCGAAAAGGCGAAAGAAGTCAATATGCCCCACGACAATATTAAGAGGGCAATCATGAAGGGCACCGGGGAGCTCCCAGGGATGTCGTACGAAGAGTTCACATATGAAGGATACGGGCCAGCTGGCGTTGCTGTGCTCATTGAAGTGCTTACCGACAACAAGAACAGGACTTTACCAGAAATACGTCACATAATGTCGAAGCACGGCGGGAACCTCGGTGAGGCAGGTTGCGTCGCCTGGATGTTCGAGAAGAAAGGTTATATCCTAGTTGAAAAGAGCAGGGTGGACGAAGAAGCGCTGATGGCCCTTGCCCTTGACGCCGGGGCCGAAGATATGAAGAATGACCCGAAAGAGGACAGTTACGAGATCATCACTGCTCCCGAGGATTTGAACAACATAAAGGGCGCCCTCGAAAAAGGCAGTGTGTCCGTGTCTCTGGCCGAGATAACAATGCTTCCAAAGAGCTATGTGCTCCTTGATGAAAGAGCCGCAGAACATATGATGAGGCTTACTGAGGCTCTCGAAGAGAATGAAGACGTCAAGAATGTCTTTGCTAACTTTGATATTCCAGATGAGGTTATGACAAAGGTCGGCAAGTAGTATGACTCCCTTTAGTACTATCCTAAAAAGAAAGTTTCTGGCAGGGCTTGTCGTGCTGGTTCCCGTAATACTTACTGTCAAGGTCATCATTTGGTTTTTCAAATTTGTGGATGACCAGCTCGGGTTCATGTTCGACAAGATGCTGGAGACCCATGTTTGGGGACTCGGGTTCATATCCGCCGTGGCCATCGTCTTCATTGTCGGCATAATCTCGACCAACGTCATCGGGAAAAGGATGATCGGAGGGATAGAGGCTCTACTCCTTAAGATCCCTGTATTCAAAGGAATCTACACTGGATTGAGGCAGTTGGCCAACGCGTTCTCACCTGAGAATACCAGTTCATTCAAGAAGTTTGTGATAATCGAATATCCAAGGCCTGGCTGTTTTGCGTTCGGTTTCCTCACAAAAGAATGCACACTTAGGGCCGAAGGAAGTGGCAAGGAGTCATGCGTGAGGGCTGTCTATATCCCCACAAACAATCTCTACCTTGGGGAGGTGATTCTTTTCAAAGGGGAAGATGTCTTTTATACTGATATCCCCATAGAGGAAGGAATTAAAATAATACTCTCCGGAGGCATAGCCACACCGGCTAGGATCACCGAGGCGAAGCAATGACCCTTTACTGCGTAGTCCTGGCAGCAGGTCTCGGAACGAGGATGAATTCGGAACTTCCCAAGGTGCTGCATAGCGTATGCGGAATCTCAATGCTCCAGGCCGTACTGAACACCGCCAAGAAACTGAGGCCCCGTCGAATTGTGGTTGTGATAGGAAAACAGGGAGATCTCGTAAGAAACTCGATTGCCTGTAAAGATGTCATGTTCGTGGTCCAAAGGCAGGCCAAAGGTACAGGTGATGCGTTGCGGTGTGCGCAACACGTACTAGCAGACAAGAAGGCTGTTGTCCTAGTATTAAATGGTGATACCCCTCTTTTAAGTGATATTACTATGAAGCATTTCCTGAGTCTCCATTACAGAGCGAAAAATGCAGTTTCCGTGTTGTCCTTCAAGGCGACGAATAATCATGCGTACGGAAGGATCGTAAGGGACGGCTCCGGACGGCTATTATCCATAGTCGAGGAAAAAGATGCAAACCCGGAGCAGAAGAAGATTGAGGAAGTAAACAGCGGCGTGTATGCAATGAACCGGGACGCTTTTGCCCTTCTGGATATGATTAAGATAAACAGGGCAAAAGGCGAATACTATGTCACCGACATTGTTGCCATCGCCAGGGGCGAGAGTTTGCCGATCGCCGCTTACTGTATAGGCTCAGAAGAAGAATTAATGGGGGTAAACACTAGGGGTGAACTTGCCAGGGCATCGCGATTGATGAAAAAACGGATAATAGAGGAGTGGATTGACAAGGGAGTGATCTTCCTTGATGCCGAGTCAGTCTTTGTCCATCCCCACGTTACCATCGGGAAGGGAACGACAATATACCCAAATGTCTATCTCGACGGACATACAACAATAGGGGGGCATTCCGTGATCTACCCTAATGTGAGGATCCAAGACAGCCATATAGGAAAGCGCGTTGTGATCAAAGACTCCTGTGTTATTGAAAACTCCTTGGTAAGAGACAGGGCGTCTGTTGGACCCTTCGCCCGCATAAGGCCTGGCTCCGAGGTCGGGACAGAAGCCAGAATAGGCAATTTTGTGGAGTTGAAGAAAGCGGTCATTGGGAAAAGAAGCAAGGCTTCCCATCTGAGCTACATCGGAGATGCCCTGATCGGCAAGGATGTAAATGTAGGCGCAGGTACTATAACCTGCAACTACGACGGTGCAAGAAAACATAAAACTGAGATCAGGGACAACGTTTTTATCGGCAGTGACACGCAACTCGTGGCACCTGTGCGCATCGGCAGGGGAGCATATGTCGGGGCCGGTTCCACAATAACGCAGGATGTTCCACCCTTGTCCCTGGCGTTGAGCAGGGCAAGGCAGGTGAATGTGGAAGGGTGGGCCTTAAATAGAAGGTTAAAAGTTAAAAGTTCAAAGCACAAGAAGAAAGTGGTGCGGGGACCAAGTGGTCGAATGGTCAAGTAAGCTTTTATTGAACTCGATGTCGAATCCTCGAACCATCCGCGTTGCTCTATGTGTGGAATAATAGGGTATACAGGTAATAAGGACGCCATTTCCGTAGTTCTTGAAGGACTGAAACGTCTGGAATACAGGGGCTATGATTCGGCGGGTATCGCCTTCTCGATCGGGGGGAAAATAGAAATAAAGCGGCGAAAAGGCAAGGTAAAGGATCTTATGAACCTTTTTGATTCAACCAAGCCACTGAGCCATACCGCCATTGGTCACACCCGTTGGGCGACTCACGGAAGGCCCTCGGAGGAAAATGCCCATCCGCACCGGTCGGACGGGGTAGTAATAGTACATAACGGCATTATCGAAAATTATATGGAACTGAAACGGAAACTCCTTGCCGAGGGGTACACCTTCAGCTCCGACACGGACACCGAGGTCATGTGCCACCTGATCCATAAGTATGCCGGGGAATATCCCTTGGAAGAGGCTGTGCGGCGTGCCCTTAAGAGTGTACAGGGCGCATACGCCATTGCTGCGATGAATGAAAGGGAAGAGGGAAAGGTGGTGGGTGTGAGAAAGGATAGCCCTCTCTGTATAGGCCTCGGATATGGCGAGTATTTTATCGCTTCGGATGTTCCTGCTTTTTTCAGTCATTCTAAAGACGTGATCTACCTGGGCGACGGTGAGATGGCAGTAATGAGTGATGACGGAGTAGCCATTACTACCATGGAGGGAGAACCGGTCCAGAAGGAGGTTGTCTCTATACTGTGGAGTGCTTCTATGGCAGAAAAGGGCGGATACAAACACTTCATGTTGAAAGAGATCTATGAACAACCCCGGGCTGTTGCAGATACGCTCAGGGGAAGATTCAGCATAGAAACGGGAGAGGTGAACCTTGAAGAGTTCGGCCTCACGCGAGAAGACCTCAATTCAACTGGCAAGATATACATTGTTGCCTGCGGCACTTCATGGCATGCTGCCCTAGTAGGAAAGTATCTCCTCGAAGACATTGCCCGTGTACCGGTAGAAGTTGACATTGCATCTGAGTTCAGATATAGGAGTCCAATACTGAGGCCCGGAGACCTCCTTGTTGCCATTACCCAGTCGGGCGAAACCGCTGATACCCTCGCTGTTCAGAAAGAAGTGCGGAGACTAGGGGCAAAGGTAATGAGTATCTGTAACGTGATAGGCAGCACCTCCGCGAGGGAGGCGGATGCAGTCTTTTACACACACTCGGGCCCAGAGATAGGAGTTGCATCCACAAAGGCATTCACATCCCAGATCACCGCACTTTATCTGTTCGCCATCGCTGTCGCCGTTACAAGAAATGAGATAAGCACCGAACGTGCAAAGGAGCTGCTGCAAGAGCTGCTCTTCATACCGGATAAGATAGAGCAGATCCTCGCCAAGAGTGACGAGATAGAAAGCATCGCAAAAGAACTGTTCAAGGCCCAGGATTTTCTCTATCTAGGGAGGGGCGTGCAGTATCCTATTGCCCTCGAGGGCGCTCTGAAACTAAAGGAGATCACTTATATTCACGCGGAAGGATATCCTGCGGGAGAGATGAAGCACGGCCCCATCGCGCTTGTTGACGACGGCCTTCCGGTTGTCTTCCTTGCCCCCCACGGCGCTCTCCATGAAAAAATCGTTTCCAATATACAAGAAGTGAAAAGCAGAGGAGGCAGCATCGTATCGTTTTTGAACTGCGACGATACCGAGGTATCCGGTCTCTCCGACTATTCGTTCTCGGTGCCGGAAACGACCACGCACCTGTCTCCGCTTCTCATGGCCGTCCCTCTGCAGCTTCTCGCTTATCATATAGGAGTTTTGAGGGGCTGTGACGTCGATCAGCCGAGAAATCTCGCAAAAAGTGTTACTGTCGAGTAGGACAGAGGGCAACTCAACTTAGGGCTGGCGGTTCTATCTATCATCCGTTACCTTCCTTTTTGACGCCTGCGCCTTTGTTTTGTTAGTATAGGAGGAGTCGAGATGTCAAAAGAGAACTTATTGGAATGCCTTAACCCCAGGCAGCGTGAAGTCCTTCTCCATACAGAGGGCCCTCTTCTGGTGCTAGCTTGTGCGGGCAGCGGAAAGACAAGAGTTATCGCCCACAAGTTTGCACATCTCATAAGATCAAAGAAGCTCTCACCAGGTTCCATTCTTGCCTTGACTTTCACTAACAAGGCGGCAAACGAGATGAAAGAGAGGATTACTTTTCTTTCGGGAAAAGACACGAATGGGGCATGGATTGGGACGTTCCATTCCCAGTGCAACAGGCTTCTCAAAAAAGAGATACGCCATCTGGGATACAAACCCGATTTTTCAATCTACGACGACGATGATCAATGCACCCTGATACGACATATACTAAGGGAATTCAGGTTCCATGAGGCTCTTTACAAGGGCGTTGCGGCAAAGATCAGTTCTCTTAAGTCATCTCTCATAGGCCCCGAGGCATTTCTTGCATCAGGCGACGGTTTCGGATTTGACGAAAAGCTGGCGAAGGTATATATCCGTTACCGGGATGAACTGAAGAGATGTAATGCCCTGGACTTTGACGATCTCATAGGCATGACCGTGACGCTTTTTGAAAACCATCCGGAAGTCTTGAAAAAATACTGGAAAACCTTTGCTTATGTTTTGGTCGACGAATTCCAAGATACGAATTATGCACAGTACAGACTGCTCAAATTGCTCGCTTCAGGCGACAGGAACATCTCCGTCGTGGGTGACGATGATCAAAGCATATATCGGTTTCGAGGGGCTGACGTGAACAACATATTTCGCTTCGAGAAGGACTTTCCCGGCACGAAGGTAGTTCGCCTGGAGCAAAACTATCGTTCGACCCAGAACATACTCGATGTGGCCAGCGCAGTGATCTCCAAGAACCCTGTTAGAAAACCGAAGAAGCTTTGGACGGGGAGAGAAGGAGGAGACAACGTATATCACTGCTGGCTCAACAACGAGGACGAAGAGGCGAAACATATCGCCAAAACGATAAAGGAATTCTACCTCAAAGGAGCGTATGAGTTCTCTGACTTTGCAGTGCTCTACCGCATCAATATCCAGTCACGGGCAGTAGAGGAGGCTTTGCGGGATGAAGGGATTCCCTATCACATCTTAGGGGGCATAGGTTTCTATCAGAGAAAGGAAATAAAGGACATTGTTGCTTACTTGCGCCTTGTTATGAATCAAAATGACAATGTGAGCCTCAGGAGGATTATAAATTCTCCGTCTAGGGGAATTGGCTCCTCGACACTGTCGAAGATAGAAAATGAGGCGAAGAAGAAGTCAGCAAGTCTTTTCGATATCATCAAGTCCACGATAAAGACAGGCGGCGTCACAACTGCAGTGAAGGAACGGCTGGAAGGATTTGTCGCTCTTATTGAGCATTTTGCAAGCAGAAAGTACAAGACGGCCTCGGATATGATACGGAACATCATCGAGAAAACGGGATATGGAGCGTTTGTCGAAGAAGAGAGGAGGGAAAACCTGCAGGAACTAATCGGGTCCTCTTCGGAGGGTGACATCAAGGACTTCGTGGACAGGGTCTCCCTTCTCACCAATTTGGACGATTCCACCACTGACAAAGCCGTCAGCCTAATGACTCTTCATAGCGCAAAGGGTCTTGAGTTCCCTGTGGTGTTCATTATCGGGCTTGAGGAGGGAGTGCTTCCCTATTTCAAAGCCCTTGAAAGTGAAGATGAAATAAGTGAAGAGCGCCGGCTTTTTTACGTAGGAATGACAAGGGCAAAGGATGTCCTTTGGCTCACCGGTGCAAGCAGAAGGAAGCTGTATGCAAAATTTCAGGAACAGGAAGCTTCACGGTTTCTCGCCGATATACCAAAGAAGTGTTGCGAATGGATTGAAAAGGCAAGGACTCCTCGTATCTCCAGTGCGGCAAAGGCAGCTACAGATTCAAGAAAAACGGTCTTTCCCTATGTAGCCGGATGCAGGGTAAGACACCCTAAGTGGGGGATAGGCGTAGTGAGAGACTGTTACGGTGATGGCGATGAGCAGAAGGTGATGGTAAACTTTCCGAACATCGGTATCAAAAAGCTCGTCCTCAGGTTCGCCAATCTTGAGAAGATCTGAGTACCGCCGGGATGAACATTGAAAATGAATGTTGAACATATTGCCCATCTTGCGAGACTTCATCTGTCACCGGAGGAGGAAGTGAAATTCGGTACTCAGCTCAACAGCATCCTAACCTATGTGGAAAAACTTAACGAGCTTGATACCAGCGGAGTCGAGCCCACCTCCCACGTTCTGCCCCTGTGCAATGTGATGAGGGAAGACGAAGTGAGGGATTCTCTCATAAAGGATGAGGCACTCGCAAACGCTCCCGACCGGTACAGAGATTTCTACCGGGTGCCGAAGATTATAGAGTGACGGTCTTTTATGCTTAGATGCATACTTAAAGCAAAGATCCATCTAGCCACAGTCACCGAGTCTAATCTCGAATATGAAGGCAGTATTACCATAGACAAGGACGTACTAAATGAGGCAGGAATTCTTCCCTATGAAATGGTAATGATCAGCAACCTGAACAATGGCGAAAGATTCGAGACGTATGCCATACCAGGGGAGGGGGGAAGCGGGAAAATATGTCTCAACGGACCGACAGCGAGAAAGGGTGTTGTAGGGGACCGGATTATAATTTTCTGTTACGGTTATTTTGAGGATAGCGAGATAAGGGACTTTATGCCACGTATATTACGTCTCGGCCCAGACAACAGCCCGGTGAGATAGTTCTGGTATTGGAGGAACGATCCTCGCCTTGTCTTCGTATCTTTCTATTTTATGAACGAGATTGGGATTGTGAAGCATATCGAGGGGACCATTGCGGTTGTATCTGTAGAGAGGAAGTCCGCCTGCGAGCAATGCGCGGCGAGTTGCAAACTCACCGATGCCGGAGTTGACATGGAAGCAATTAATCGCGCAAAGGCTAAGATAGGCCAGAGAGTGAGAGTGGAACTGAAACCGTACTCATATCTTAAAGGATCCATTATGGCATATGGATTGCCGGCCCTTGCCCTTGTTGCCGGGGCCATTGCAGGAAAAGAGTTTTTCAGCGGCTTCCTCCCTGCCCTTGATCCCGATATCGTGTCAGCTCTCTTCGGGTTTGGAGCATTCATCGTATCATTTCTGATCGTGAAAGTTTGGAGCACACGCCTTGAGAAAAAAATGGAGTACAAACCGGTCATCGAAGAAATAATAGAAGAATAAATAAACTCACAGGGGGAATACTATGGCCAATTTCGAGTTGAACAAGGTTCGCAATGTCGCGGTAATCGCACATGGAGGCGCCGGAAAGACTTCTCTCTCAGAGGCACTCCTGTTTGTTTCAGGCTCCATTGACAGACTCGGGTCCGTTGACAGCGGGACGTCTACCACAGACTACGAACCTGAAGAGATTGGACGGAAAATAACGATATCTTCATCCCTGAGCTTTTGCAGTTGGAACGGCTATCGGATCAATCTCATTGATACGCCCGGATTCATCAATTTTATTGAGGACACCAGGGGGTGTCTTAAGGCTGCAGACGGAGCAGTGGTTATTGTAAGCGCGATCTCAGGGGTAAAGGCTGAGACGGAGAAGATATGGAAGTATGCTTGCGAATACGAAATACCCAGAATTGTGTTTATTAACAAGATGGACAAGGAAAATGCAAATTTCTCCATGGCCGTGTCGGAACTGGAAAAATCATTCGATGCAGAGGCAGTCCCCCTCCAGATGCCCATTGGATCTGGAGAGACTTTCTCAGGGATTATCGATATCATAAATATGAAGGCCGTGGGCTTCAAGAGCGGTAAAGCGGTTCAGATTGAGCTACCTCCAGAACTACTCACGGAAGCCGAAGGGTATCGGAAAAAGCTCGTCGAGAAGATCGCTGAGTCGGACGATACGCTTCTTGAGAGATATTTGGATGGAGGGGAACTGACTGGAGACGAGATCATAAAGGGCATCAAGGAGGGATCTTTAACACGCAAATTCATTCCGGTTACGTGTGGCTCCGCCACCAAGACCATCGGCATACCTCAACTGCTGGATACGATCATGCTCTGCCTTCCATCGCCGGCCGAGATGGCAAGGATATCTCCAGTGAGGGGCAAGAACCCAAAAGACGGCAAAGACGTGGAAAGAAAGGTAGATGAAAAAGAGCCATTCTCGGCTTACGTGTTCAAAACCATAGCGGACCCTTACGCAGGAAAGCTTTCCCTGTTCAGGGTCTATTCCGGAATTTTGAAAGCGGATTCCTCCGTGCTAAATGCAACCATTGGAACAAAGGAACGGGTTGGACAAGTATTCTACCTTCTCGGCAAGAAGCAGGTGCCCGCACAACTGCTCGGACCCGGCGAGATCGGTGTTGTAGCTAAGTTAAAAGACACCAATACCGGCGATACTCTTTCGGACGAGGCCCACTCCATCGTATTTGAGAAAGTCAAGTTCGCGGAGCCGATCATATCCTATGCAATTGCTCCCAAGAGCAAGGGCGACGAGGAGAAAGTCAGCTCCGGCCTACATAGAATACTCGAAGAAGACCCGACTTTGAGATTTCATAGGGACGAAGAGACAAAGGAAATGCTCTTATCCGGAATGGGGCAAGTACATCTTGAAGTTACCCTCGAAAGACTGAAGAGGAAATTTGGAGTAGAGGTGCTTATGAAAACTCCAAAGATTCCTTACAGGGAGACGATTAAGGGCACGGCAGAGGTTCAGGGTAAATACAAGAAGCAGTCAGGTGGAAGAGGCCAATATGGGGACTGCTGGATAAAAATAGAACCCTTACCCAAAGGGAGTGGTTATGAATTTGTGGACAAGATCGTGGGCGGTGTTATACCGCAGCAATACAGACCCGCAGTCGAAAAGGGAGTTGTTGAGACGATGAAGGAAGGCATCCTTGCAGGATACCCTGTTATCGATATGCGCGTAACTTTGTACGATGGTTCTTATCACACGGTTGACTCTTCCGAAATGGCATTCAAAATAGCAGGCTCGATGGCCTTGAAGAAGGCGTTCATTGAGGCAAGGCCTATACTGCTGGAGCCTATTATGAAGGTGGAAGTGACCACCCCCGACGACACCCTCGGCGCAGTTATCGGCGATCTGAACTCAAAGCGGGGGAAAGTCCAGGGAGTTGAGCCGCAGGCAGGGGGGAACCAGAAGATACTGTCATTGGTGCCTATGTCCGAGATGCTGACATATGCTAATCAACTCCAAAGCATGACGTCTGGAAGGGGCTTGTACTCCATGGAGTTTTCGCATTATGAGGAGGTACCCGGCCATATAGCGCAGAAGATAATCGCTGATAAGGAGGCGAAGAAGACGGAAGAAAGTGCTTGACAGGCTTTGCGAATAGGCGTATGATTTTTTCTGATAATTCCATGCAGCACTTGAACGAAAAATTCCAGAACTGCAAGTCCACGCATTACACTGTTTCTGCACCTATAAAACAGGGGAAAAATTAACCCAAAAACACAAAAGGGCGTAGTACGTCTAATAGCGGGTAGTGCGCTTTCTTATTGCGGTGCTGAACTCAATAAAGAGGAGGGCCATATGAATGTATCACGCCGAAATTTTCTGAAGCTTTCAGGGGGAACGCTGGTACTGGGATCCTTGGGCGTAAACCTTGAACCGATTAAGGCTTATGCCCAAACGCTGCGGATCAAGAATGCAAAGGAGTCGTTTACGATCTGTCCTTACTGCTCGGTCGGCTGTGGACTGATTGTTTACACTTCGGAAGGCAAGGTGATCAATACCGAGGGTGATCCCGACCATCCCATCAATGAAGGAACGCTCTGCTCGAAAGGCGCATCGCTTTATCAGATAATCAACAATCCAACCAGACTCACAAAACCCAGGTATCGCGCCCCTGGCGCGGCTGAATGGAAGGATGTCGAATGGGACTGGGCCTTGGACGAGATCGCCAAGAGAGTGAAACAGGCCCGCGATAAAACATTCAAGACCACTTCCCGGTCCAAAGTAAGGGAAAAAAGTCCTGACGGCAGAGAGGCGGAAACGGAGAAAGACTTCGTAGTCAACAGGACAGACGGCATCGCACATGTTGGAAGCGCAGCCCTCGATAATGAAGAATGTTACATGCTCCAGAAACTCCTCCGTTCCTGGGGATTGGTATATCTAGAGCACCAGGCCCGAATATGACACTCCGCAACAGTAGCGGCTCTGGGGGAGTCGTTCGGTCGCGGTGCAATGACAAATCACTGGAATGATATCAAGAATGCTGATGTGATCCTCGTCATGGGGGCGAATCCCGCCGAGAATCACCCTGTATCTATGAAATGGATCATGATGGCTAGGGGAAAAGGGGGGAAACTCATTGTTGTTGACCCACGCTTTACAAGGACTGCAGCAAAGGCTGACCTCTACGCCCCCATGCGTTCGGGAACCGACATCGCTTTTCTGGGAGGCATGATAAAGTATATCCTTGATAACAATCTTTATTTCAGGGAATATGTTGTCAACTATACCGATGCGTCATTCCTCGTGAACCCTGAATTCAAGGGTCCTGCGCAATTGAACGGGCTCTTCTCCGGATATGATGAGAAGACGAGGAAATACGACAAAAAGACCTGGTCGCTTCAGATGGAAGAAAACGGGATACCCAAGAAAGATTCGACATTGAAAGATCCGGCCTGTGTTTTCCAGTTGCTGAAGAAACAGTATTCACGGTATACACTCGATAAGGTCTCCTCCATTTGCGGCACACCCAAGGAGACGCTAGCGGAGGTATACAAGCTCTATGCGTCAACCGGGAAGCGTAACAGGGCTGGTACGGAACTATATGCGATGGGATGGACTCAGCACACTGTAGGGACGCAGAACATCCGGGCAATGTGCATCATCCAGCTTCTCCTCGGAAACATGGGGATCGCCGGCGGAGGAATAAATGCCCTGAGAGGCGAATCCAATGTCCAGGGAGCTACTGACCAAGGTATTCTTTTCAATATCTTACCTGGTTATCTCCCTGTGCCGACAGCTTCTATAGTTGATCTGAAGTCCTATACTGAAAAACTAACGCCAAAAACGAAAGACCCCAAGAGTGTGAACTGGTGGGGCAACAGGCCCAAGTATATCACCAGCTATCTGAAGGCAATTTATGGAAGCAACGCGACGCAGGATAATGACTTTGGTTATGCATGGCTGCCCAAGCCGGATGAGGGGATGAATTGTTCATGGCTTATGCTTTTTGACCAGATGTTCAAAGGCAAGTTCGAGGGATTCCTTGCGTGGGGCCAGAACCCGGCATGCTCGGGAGCCAATGCAGGGAAAGTAAGAAAGGCGCTTGCTAAACTGAAATGGATGGTGAATGTAAATCTGTTCGACAATGAAACGGGTTCTTTCTGGAGAGGGCCTGATGTGAACCCAAAAGAAATACAGACAGAGGTGTTCCAACTCCCTGCCTGCTCGTCCGTCGAAAAAGAGGGTAGTATTTCTAATTCTGGCCGTCTCGCTCAATGGCGGTATAAGGCCATTGATCCTATCGGACAGTCTATGCCGGACTCCGAGATAATGAATGAACTCTATTTCAGGGTGAAGAAACTCTACCAGAAACAAGGAGGTAAGTTCCCTGCTCCTCTGATAAACCTCACTTGGGACTACGGCGAGAAAGGACCGGACGGAAAGATCAAGCATGTCGACACACGTCTCGTGGCAATGGAAATAAACGGATACTATCTCGAAGATATCTTTGATAAAAAGGTCTCTCCTCCGAAACAACTCGGGAAAAAAGGAGAGCTTTGCACCAACTTTGTTACTTTACAGGCAGACGGGACAACCTCTTGCGGAAACTGGCTATACAGCGGGAGCTACACACAGAAAGACGGCAAGATTATAAATATGATGGCGAGAAGAGGCAAAGATGACCCTACCGGGCTTGGATTGTTCTCAGGATGGGCATGGGCGTGGCCGGTGAACCGCAGAATTATTTATAACCGTGCCTCTGTCGACCCTCAGGGCAGGCCGTGGGATCCGAAACGGGCAGTGATAAAATGGAATGCCACAAAGGATGACCCAGCCACTAAGAAACCCGGCGTTTGGGAAGGTGATGTCCCTGACGGACCTGCTCCCCCAATGGCTGACGAAAAGGCCGGGAAATACCCCTTCATCATGCGCGTTGATGGGATGGGGGGATTATTCGGACCGGGCCTTGCTGACGGTCCGTTCCCGGAGCATTATGAGCCGCTGGAATGCCCGTTACAGGAAAACCTTCTGTCGAAGCAGAAAATCAATCCAACTATCAAGCTCTTCTATGAGAAGGGTTCTGGCCTTCCTGAAGATGTTTTTTTCTCATGCGATATCAGATACCCTTATGTTGCGACTACGTATCGTGTATCAGAGCACTGGCAGACGGGCGTCATAACAAGACACCAACCATGGCAGCTTGAGATGCAGCCCCAGATGTTCGTAGAGATGAGCGAGGAACTTGCTGGAGAAAAGGGAATCAAGGGTGGAGATAAGGTCACAATTTCATCGGGACGCGGCAAGCTCTGGGCAATAGCGATAGTGACGAACAGATTCAAGCCTTTCAAAGTCGCGGGCTCCACAATTCATCAGGTTGGGATGCCCTGGCATTTCGGATGGCAGTACCCGGAGGACGGCAGTGGTGGCGAGAGCGCAAACCTCCTCACTCCCACCATTGGCGACGCAAACACGCTGATACCTGAATCAAAGGCCTTTATGGTCAACATAGAGAAAGTATAGGGGGGTGAATACAATGGCAGTGGCGAGAAAAGGGTTGCTCATTTCGCCTGAGTTGTGCATTGGATGCAGGGGATGTCAGACAGCCTGCAAGTCATGGAACCAGCTTCCCGGACAGAAAACGAAAAACACCGGAACGGCGCAGAACCCGCCAGACCTGACTCCATCCCTGTTCAACATTATTCGTTATGTCGAAACACCTTCAGAAAAAGACGCATTGAGATGGCTCTTTGTAAGCCGGAGGTGCATGCACTGTGCCGATGCCGGTTGCATAAAGATCTGCCCTGCTCCCGGCGCCCTCTACAAGACAAAAGAAGGCGCAGTGGCGTATGACAAAGAAAAATGCATTGGCTGCAAGCTCTGTGTGGCTGGATGCCCCTTTGATGTCCCGCGTTATGATGAGAAGGGCAAGGTAGCGAAATGCCACCTCTGCTTTGACAGGATCGCAGAGGGACTTTCTCCGGCCTGCGCAAAAACCTGCACCACTGGTGCGATAAAATTCGGCGAAAGGGACTCCCTTGTGGATATGGCAAAGAAGGCTGGATATGGCAAGGTATATGGAGAAATGGACCTTGACGGACTAGGAACTCTTTACGCCTTTAAAGATGCTCCGAAACTCTATGGCATGAATGAACAACCCGCGATATCCGAAGCAGTGATCTTCTGGCACAAGGTTTTGAAGCCCTTGTCCTATATCGGTCTAGGTGGTATAGTGGCCGCATCTGTCATTCATTATGTTGCCTTCGGTCCGAAGAAGGATGAGGAGGGGAAGAAAGATGAATAATAATGCTATGGTCGAAAAGGCGAGTTCCTTAGAAATATTGAATCATTGGGTACTGGTGGCGAGTTTTTTCACCCTTGTGGTGAGCGGTTATGCTTTTCTCTTTCATCTTGAGCAGGTAGGATCGGTCTTCGGGGGCTTCAACCAGATGAAGGTCGTACATAACTGGGCGGGAGTCGTCTTCGGGGTCTCATTATTGCTAACCACATTCAACTATCTGCACGTGTCTCTCCATTTCACTTCCGACGACACAACATGGTTTTCTAAGGCCGGCGGTTATTTATCGAGGGCTGCGGTGGTTCCGCCACAGGACGAACTCAATGCAGGACAGAAGTTGTACTACCTCGTTGTTCTCTTCACCGGAATGGGGATTGCTGCTTCCGGCCTTGTGATCTGGCTGAGACCCGATGTGGCCGATATCAAGAAATGGATCCTCATTTCTCACTTTGTCCACAACATCTGTTTTGATCTAATGATAATCGCAATACCTGCTCACATTTATCTTGCAACTCTTGCGAATCCTGGCACCTTCAGGATAATGGTATATGGCACTGTTCCCCTTGAGTGGGCGAAGAAGCGGCATGCCAAGTGGGTCCAGAAGATTGGTGCGCAATGAGATTCTTCTTGTTGAGTCACGTGCGGTCTGAGTGATTTTTGCGCCCATCTGTTTTTGGAACACTTTGAGTAGTATCCCTTCAATCATGGGTTGAAAAGGGGGAGGACAGGGTTTGTTTAAATTTCAATATAGGATTGGTGATCCTAATTTAATCTCAAAATCAGCGGCACGATTCCTCTCGGTCATTTTGATTGCGTTACTT
>CAZNTS010000075.1:0-2614 GCA_964576045.1 uncultured Nitrospiraceae bacterium
TTCACTGTCCAGATCTCTCTCAGGATCGCCTCAAGCGCAGGGACGCATGCCCCGCATCCGCCTCCCGCCTTGGTATAGTTAGTGATCTCCTCCACTGTGTTGAGGCGGTTCTCGATGGCTACCCTGCGTATCTTCTCTTCCGACACCTCAAAACATTTGCAGACTATCTTTTCCCCATGCTCAACGGGTTTTACTTCGCCCCTGTAATTGGCAATCGCCGCTTCGAGTGCCTCCCTGCCCATGACGGAGCAGTGCATTTTTTCCTTTGGCAATCCACCGAGATAGTCCGCGATATCCTGATTTGTTATCTTGAGGGCCTCATCAACTGTCTTGCCCTTAATGAGCTCCGTGAGAACAGATGAACTTGCTATTGCGGAAGCACAACCAAACGTCTGAAATCTGGCATCCACGATCTTCCCTGTCTCTTTATCGACCTTCAGAGTCAGCTTGAGCGCATCCCCGCAGAGCATGCTTCCGACCTCTCCCACGCCGTCTGGGTTTTCGATTTCACCTACGTTCTTTGGATGAAGAAAGAAGTCTTTAACCTTTTGCGTGTATTCCCACATGGTCTCATTCTACCGTAATCACAGCGGGTGTCAATGACGGGTCAACCTTTCCGCATTTTCCGGACATTATTAATATTCAGTAATATTATAAACAAATATATGCAGATATAGTTTTATATGATACGCGACTTTCACAATTCGCAAAGAAACTGGGCATCAGCTATCAAACAGCATGGCGATATTTTAAGAAAGTCACGCTTGACGCCTATCAGACCTCGTCGGCACGGTGATAGTAAGGCTGAAGCCTTACTATGACGCAATCCTCACTTCAGGAGATTCCTGGCATAGCCCAAAGGGTTCTTAGAGTTATGCGATGCTTGACTATAAAAAATCATACTATATATAGGGCCAGATAAAGCTACAACGGAACATTAATGCATTTCATAAATTGACCCATGATAAAGCTTCTGATATCTTTATTCTATCCCAGGATAGAGGTCTCTTAAACGGGCCTTCACTTCGTTATATAGGGAAAGGACTTCGGGATCTGTCTCACCGATTATGAGGTCATCTAATCGTTTATTTATTTTCTGTAATTCCTCGTGCTGCATGGATACTGTCCACTCGCCAGTCATTACACTCGAAATTTGGCGGTCCAGGTCCTGTATCTGTGAAAGCTTGAGCTTGTCCGCAGCAAGGGCCTGAAAACAAAGCAGCATTAGCAACCCTATGACTGTAGCACTCTTCATGTTCCCTCCTTAATTTTTGGTAATTGATACCTAATTAATTACCTATATATCTCCACACGGTTTCTTCATTATACTATTTATTCGATGTCCATCTTTCTATGCGGACAGCAGGAAGAGCTGGTAGGAGCCTCGCTGTCGTATGAAGACAGTGAAACTATTGAGACATTTTTTCATATGTTACATCTCCTTCCTCAACAAAAAAGACGAAGGAGACACTCGAGGGTTACAACGGTGCGGGAAAAAAGATAATACTGTAGACATAATTCTAGGAATATATCGACGAGGATGAGTTCAGCATCTGTTCGAAAAGCATCGGGAAGTCAGGCCGATTTTTCATTTCCGAATTCCACATTACCTTGTCGACCACAGTATGTGGCACCCATCCTTTCTTTAGAACTCCGCCGTGAACGGACTAAAAAGAAACTTCATGTCTTGCTAGGCCCCCTTTGTCGCAAGATAGATGCGTGCCCGAGAGTGGAACTTCTCACGGAGGATGCTGATACCCACGAAATCAAATGACCGGGGTGGCAGCCTGTCGGCTAAATAGGGCATAGCTTTGCATATGTTCAGTGGAGAGGAGGATGTCACATTATTTCTCTACTCCACCTTGGCTAACATCCCATCTACGGACCATCTGCCGCCGCCTTTTATTATCAAGGCGATGCTTATGGCTATGACTAGGAGATGGTATTCAAAACCCTCTCCCTTCTGATTCCCGAACCAGTTCATAAAAAACCCGTTTTTGAAATGGACAGTCGCAACCGCAACTACCATATTGCAGAAAATGCCGAAGGCCGCAATTCTCGTAAAGAATCCATTAAGTAGCCCTATAGGTCCAGCAGACTCCGCGAGTATCGCCAGAAGTGCGAGAAATGCGGGGATCCCCATCTTGACAGTAAATGCATCCATGGTTCCGCTGAATCCGGGACCGCCGAACCAGCCCAGAACTTTCTGTGCCCAGTGGGGGAAGAAGATGATGGCCAGCAAAACCCTGAGAACGAGGGCAGCTGTATCTTTGTCAGTCTCGAATATTTTTCTGATCATGGCAACCTCTCCATTATTTATCTTTATCTGATTTCACGATATCACAAAGCAGGAGGTTTTCAGGTTAAGGAAGGAATAATGATTCCGGTGGGATGGACTGGCTACAGCATCTCATCGACCCACGGATTGTCAAAAGTTGAATTCGATAATTACAGTGATATAATGGAATAAATTCCGGGGGAAGAACGGAACTGCAGAAAGAGGTCTGCGTGAGGATAAAGGAGTTTGACGTTATCGTGATCGGCGGCGGAGATGTCGGCCTTGGCATCGTGTTCAAGGCAGTCTCAGCCGGATTAAAGGTCGCGCTGATCGAAA
>CAZNTS010000076.1:0-8493 GCA_964576045.1 uncultured Nitrospiraceae bacterium
CCGATGCCGGGCGGTGGCATGGAAGGGATGTACTAAGAGCAATACAAGGGCATTCCCTGCCCTTGAGAGGTTAAAAAGACTCTCAAAGAGAGTCAGTCGTGTTTTCATCAAGGCGGTAGCTTAGCGTGTTGAAAAAGTAGCCCTAAAATTTTAAAATCCCCTTGTCGGTAGTCGGCAAGGGGATTTTCTTTTTCGCCCCCCTTATTCTCTGCCCCAAGCCAAATCTCCTTTCGAAAGGAGGTGTATCGGATGAAATACGAACTAGAGGGATCGAGAATTCCCGTGGAGGTAAACGGTATCCAGGTTAATTTCTGCAAGAATCCGCGCTGTCCCAATTTCGGTAGCCCTGCGAGCACAGGGAAGCAGCCCAAAGGTCCCGGCTCCCTGCAAAGAGGCGGCGATGGATATGCGGTGAGGGGCACCTCTGGCGGTAGGAATCTGACCCCTTGCTTAACAAGTTTCAAAATAATACTTGGAGCTGAAGAACATGGTATTATGGCCTGCCCAAAGGGACGAACTGATGTTACATCAGTCGATTATGCCTGGCGGTCTAGACCGACAGCGACATCCGAAGATGCCAAGTGGATACTGCACGAAAGAATCTCTTTGGATATGCCGAGCAGATCGTACACCCATTCTGATTTCGGACACCTGAGGATATTATGGTATTCCGTATCAATGCCAAGACCAGGAGTTGACTGGAGCCAACACCTTTAATTTCTGCTATAATTTTGCAAAAGTACTGTCGGCAATCTGTTGCTAAAATCCTCGGGAGGGGAGGCCGATTCTAAATGTTCTGTCCGCATCAGCAAGTGAAAAGCTTTATCATTGTGGTATCGATACTTCTTATTGTCTCTCCGTTATATTCCGCAGATAAGAAGGTTCAGCGAGACGTGCCTGTTTTTACCAATGAAGACTTGGAGAAGTATAAATACATTTCTGAGACAAGTACATCCATTAACGAAGTGAACGTACCGGGGGATTCTACAGATTTAAACGGTGACAAGAAATTTCCAGAAGAAGGAAAAAAGAAGCTAAAGAGATATGAAGTGTCATACAAAGCTTATGAAGGAGCAGCGAGAAGGATTATTATTTCTGTTAAGTTTAACGACACTGTTACGGCTCCTATGGTGTTGGACACGGGAGCAACTGGCATGCTCATTTCTGAAAGCTTGGCCGAGAAACTGGGCATTTTTGAGCGGGATGAAGGAAAACTTTTTGAGGCGACTAGCGGTATCGGTGGCACAATCCCCGCTATTTTCACAATTATCGATAAGATTCAGGTAGATGAACTGGAAGAACATTTTATTCCTACAAAAGTATCTCGATCATTGTCCGATGAGTTCGAGGGACTGGTTGGAATGGATTTTATGGCAAGTTTCTCTATCGAGATTGATACCAAGAATCATGTGGTTGTCTTTAAGGAGCAACCAGGGAATCAGCTTACGCCAGGAGGACATGACGAAGAATGGTGGAGAACAAACTTCCACAAGTTGGCTGCCAAGCGTGAGGAATGGGAACAACTAAGGAGAGAGCTCTATGATTCAAATGACACGTCGAAAGCGGCGATGACCGTCAAGACAGAAAGGAGAACAAGGATTGTAACCGTCGGTGAACTAAGGGAGTTTGCCGATCGCCAACAGAAGGAGGCTGATAAGCTATTAAAAAGGCTCGATGGATATGCAATAGATCATGCCGTGCCTATGGAGTGGCGCGAATACTAAGCACTAAAAATGGGAGGGTGATATAAGAGATTTCCTTCCTTATATTACGCACCTGTGATACTTGATAATTATTCTAAATCTTTGGTCCTGATCGCCGTCACAGTCATCGAATTTGAAAGTTTGTAAAGTCATTTCACATCGCCCAACATTGCATTGATGTTTGAACTTCATGCCGGGATCCTTCATATCATTGCCATCCCTGGTATAAAGCCTTTAGGATGAGCTTCCTGATCCTGCTGATTGCTGGGGTGGTTTTGCTTCCGCAATAGTGCAGCCATCACCACAAAAATTGCAGGTGCACGCAAGAGATAAGATAAATGCGGACAATGGGAAGATAAAAAGAATTAGGGACACATCCTAGTTAAACGCGGGCTTCGACTTCCTTAGAAGAGGATGACATGCGCTCATGGTCTTTTGGCTTCGCTTTTTGCACTTTCTGGCGATGACCAAGCTAAGCTATAAAGTCAGCGGGTTAGCATGACGCTGTCCCCAAAATAGACCTCAACCTTCCATAAAACCACAGAACCTAATTTCGTTCACGGAGAAGCTCTATGGCCATCAAGTGCTGAGCAGACCTATAGTCGGCTCACCGACATTCGAACAGATTAAATGGTGTTTTACTGTCAGCATCGCAATGAAAACCCGACTTTAAGGACAAATTTCGGCAAGCTCCGTATCACCCTTTTTCTTTACATTTCCGTGCCTTTTCTGGCATCCTAATTTCATATCCCTATGAAGAAAAATGCGGCCTTGATAGCGCTGTGTCTGGTGGTGGTTTTTTTTGTTTATGCCGGTACCGAACTCATTATCCCTCTTCCTTTCGGAAACAGGCCGATCGAGTTCGAGATTAAGAAAGGAACCACTTTCAGGCAGGCGGTTGAGACATTGGCCGAGATAGGAATGGTAAGGGACAAGTGGGTATTCCTTTTCCTTGGCAGGTTGACCGGCATAGACCGCAAGATAAAGGCTGGCTACTATTCTCTATGGGGCACAATGAACCCACTTCAGATATTCAATGCCATCCGCTTGGGGAACATAATTGAGTATGGAATGACCGTGATTCCAGGCGATTCACTACGGGAAATCGGGGAGAAGCTCTCTTCTATCGGCGTGATCAGCACCGTTGAGTTCCAGAAGGTTTCCACCGACCCGGCTTTTCTCGATAGTCTCGACGTTGACGCACCCTCCTTGGAGGGGTATATCTACCCCGACACATACAGATTTCCTAAGGGTCTGGACATAAGGGAGGTTCTCTCAATAATGGTATCAAGATTGAGGGAGAAGTATGATGATGACATGACCCTCCGCACCCTTGAGTTGGGGCTGTCGGAGAGGGAAGTTCTCACCATGGCTTCCATAGTCGAAAAGGAAGCTATTACTGATAAGGAAAGGCCCATTATCGCCGCAGTCTATTACAACAGACTCAAGCGGAATATGCCTCTTCAAGCAGACCCCACCTCCGTCTACGGAGTAAAGGGCTCCGGAGAGAAGATAACAAAGAACGATTTATTGAGGCACACCCCATACAATACTTATATGATCAGGGGAATGCCCCCCGGACCGATCGCTTCTCCTGGACTTAAATCCATTCAGGCCGCGCTGAATCCCGCAGATGTGCAGTTCCTTTACTTTGTCTCGAACAATGATGGGACTCACAACTTTTCGACAACTCTCAGTAAGCATGAGGAAGCTGTAAGGGCATACCGAGAAAAGAAAAAACGAAAGGACGAAGGATGATCAGGAGGAAAAAGACAAATACGATACGTGTAGGCAACGTCTCCATTGGAGGGAACAATCCGGTCTCGGTCCAATCCATGACAAAAACGGACACGAGGGATGTAAGGGCTACACTTAGGCAGATTAGATCCCTTGCGGACGCGGGCTGTGAAATAATAAGGATTGCGGTGCCCGATATGCTGGCCGCAGGTGCCATAGGCAGGATAAAGAAGTCTTCTCCGATCCCTGTAATTGCGGATATTCATTTCGACTGGAGGCTAGCCCTGGAATCTGTGCAGCAAGGAGTGGATGGACTGAGACTCAATCCCGGCAACATCGGCGCTCGATGGAAAGTCGCGGAGGTTGTTTCGGCTGCCGCTGACAGGGCCATTCCAATAAGAGTGGGAGTAAACGCGGGCTCACTCTCACGGAAACTTCTGGAGAAATACCATCATCCTACTGCCGAGGCGCTAGTGGAAAGCGCTGCCGAACACATAGACATATTGGAAGGGTTGGCTTTCAGGCAGATAAAGGTTTCCCTCAAAGCATCCAACGTCACGACCACCTTGGAAGCGTACAGGCTGTTCTCAAGTAAGTTCAGGTATCCGCTCCATATCGGTATCTCAGAGGCGGGCCCTTCTTTTACGGGCGTGATCAAGAGCTCGGTTGGTCTAGGAATCCTCTTGTCTGAAGGCATAGGAGATACCATGAGGGTCTCGCTCTCTGCCCGGCCCGAAGAAGAAATAAGGGTCGCTTACGAGATACTCAAATCCCTGGGGATCAGGGAAAAGGGAGCTCATCTCATTTCATGTCCCACATGTGGTAGATGTGAAATAGATATCAGGGGACTCGCTTCGAAGGTCGAGAACCATCTCAAAAAAATCAAGAAACCCGTGACCGTAGCGGTGATGGGATGCGTTGTTAACGGGCCTGGCGAAGCGCGTGAGGCAGACTTCGGCATTGCCGGCGGGAAAGGGATCGGCATCCTCTTCAGGAAAGGGAAAGTAATAAGGACGGTGAAGGAAAAGGACCTCCTCGGAACCCTTATTCAAGAAATTGGGGAGAGAGTAAAGTAGCATCAGCGGAGATAAACAGAAAAGTTAGACTCTCCCTACCGATTGATGCCGAGTTCCTTGAGCTTTTTCCACAAAGTGACTCGGCTTATACCAAGTTGTTTTGCAGTGAGGGTCTTGTTGCCTTCATTAAGAGAGAGTGCCGAGAGTATTCTCTCACGCTCAGCGTGCTTTCCGTTGCCCTCGATCTTTTTTTCACGAAAGAGATAGTCCGGGAGGTCCGAGACTTCGATCGTATCACCCTTACACGTAATCGCGCTGTGTTCCAAGGCGTTTATGAGCTGCCTCACGTTTCCGGGCCACTCGTAATTCTCTATCACCTCCATTGCCGGAGAACTTATTCTCCGGATATCCTTGTTGTTTACAATTGATATTTTCTTTAGATAGTGAAATGCTATGATCGGGATATCCTCACGCCTTTCCCTTAATGGAGGCACCTTAATTACAATGGAATTTATCCTGTAGAGGAGGTCTTCCCTGAACATGTCCGAAGGAATAAGACTGTGGAGTTCCTTATTAGTGGCAGAAATTAGCCGTATATTCACCGGAATTGGTATGTGGTCCCCTACCCGCTCCACCACCTTCTCCTCAAGGACCCTGAGCAGCTTCACCTGCATCAGCTTCGGCATGTCTCCAATTTCATCGAGAAATATGCTGCCGTTATGGGCGGCTTCAAACCTTCCGATCCTGTCGCTGATGGCACCGGTGAACGAGCCTTTCTTGTGGCCAAAAAGTTCGCTTTCGAGAAGATGGTCGTTCAGCGACCCACAGTTCATGGCCACAAAAGGTCCTTCCTTCCTCCTGCTTAGTTTATGTATGGCATGGGCTACAAGGTTCTTGCCCGAGCCGCTTTCTCCGCAAATCAGGACGGGCGCCTCGCTCATAGCAGCATTCCTGATCTGTTCGTACAACTTCTGCATCGGGACACCCTTACCTAGTAGGCCCATGAACCAATATTCCTGCCTAAGTTCCTGCTTCAGCTCTTCGAGCTCCAGTTCCTTCATATAGAGCGATGTGACGTCCGTCATGGTCTCCACAGCGCCTATGACTTCATTGTCGCTGTCCCTGAGTACAACGGCATTCTTCAGGAGATATACGGATCTGCCGTCATTCGACCTTATCCGGCACTTTCTGTTACACATAGATCCGGCACTGAAAAGGTCACAACTCTTCTGCCGTCCGGATTCGGTCAGGATTACGCAGGTGTCGCTGTCAATTGTGGTACACTGCTTCCCGAGAATCTCTTCCCTGCGATAACCGGTGATCTCTTCGGCAGCCTTGTTGAAGAACAGAATATTGCATTCGATGTCCACAACCATGAGGCCGTCCCTCATGGTCTCGAAGACATCAATCAGGAACTTTGGATCTTTAAGAAACCTTTCCAACATAAACATTGATCACACCAATCATCAGACTTCCTCACTGTTAATGTTGTTAATTAACAAAATTAACAACATTATGTCAACCTAAATTTTTTTATTCCTGCATCGGTAGTTGCACTCAAAACTCCTTGGAACGGATACTGCAGATCAAGTAGGCACTTGGATAATTCTGCCGTTGGGCTGCCAAATATTAGTCTTTTCCCGGGGGTTAAAGCGGAAACTTTCTATGATATCTCCAACCTTTGCCTTATTGAAATCCTTGATCTTGATGCCTGCCTTCTGCCCCGAAGATGCTTTCTGCACCACTCGATCGCCTATGTGCAGTGACTCTATGATGCCGGAATAGACAGGCCCCATGGCTGATATGATTCGGAAATGCTGCCCCTCAGCCAGGAACCCGTCGAGTACTTCACAGCCTATAATGATCCCTTTTCGCTCGCTCTTAAAAAGGGCGATTACTTTGCCGGAACCTATAATCTGTTCCAGAACGGGAGGTGGGATGAAGCCTTCCGCAATCTCTCTTAAGTCCTCGGTCAACCTATAGATCACCTCGTAAAGACGCACTTCGACCCCATGTTCTTTGAGCACTTTGTTGAGCGCGGGCAATGTGCCGACCTGAAAACCTGCAATGAGCTTGCTGCCTGTCTCCGCGAGCAGGACATCGGACTTGCTTATGGCGCCTATCCCACTGTGAAGGATGCTAATGTCGATTCCTGAGACTGTTATCTTCTGAATGGCAGCGGTAACCGCCTCCATGCTGCCTGCCGAGTCGCTTTTGAGGACAATTTCGAGTTTTAGCCCATTCCTCGGAGCCGCGGTATCCTTCTTAGCCTTCATACGTCAGCTTTCCCAATAAGAAATTGTAACTTGAATCTGTCGGCATTATGCTATCACCCTGCGCACGGAACCGCAATTCTGTTCAGGACATGACCTCATGAAGACGGCCTCTTTAATGAAATTCAGTGGTGTGTCGATGCAAGGGCCACAAGAGGTCTTCACACGCAGCAGATCATCAAAGAGACCGAAATTCTGGGTCCCGATAATGCAGGTGCGCATATCCATATCAATGTCTGCCGTCGGGCACGTTGCCTTACGGTTCCTTCCCCTCAGGATGGCGGCCACCGGACTTCTCACGCTTACCCGTAGAAACGACCCTTTGCATGCGCTTTCGGCTCCTGCGCGCTTCCCGTGACTCTTTTCTCTGCGGCTGCAAACCTTTCTGCCCAGTAAGCCCCCGCGCTCTCCGATATCCAGTCACAATCATCTCCTCTGTCATTGGCATTACTGGTATTTTCTGCTTTATATATTCCTCGATGTCTGGCAGTGAAAAAACGTAGTCCTCGCACGCGAGACTGATGGCCTTACCACCTGCGCCTGCTCGCGCGGTCCTGCCGATACGGTGCACATAATCTTCTACATCCTCGGGCAGTTCATAGTTGATCACATGTGTCGTGCCCTCGATGTGTAGACCACGGCTAGCGACGTCTGTGGCCACAAGTATCGGTAGGTCTCCTTCTTTAAAACGGGACAGAACCTTGAGCCTTTTGTTCTGAGGAAGATCCCCCGTCAGCGCGGCAGAAACAAATCGATTAGCGTTAAGGAGATCATTGACTCTATCCGCTGTACTCTTTCTGTTACAGAAGATAAGGTAGCGGCCATGGCTCTCTCGCCTTAGGAGCCCGAGGAGGACACCGAACTTTTCAGACCTGCCCACGTGGTAAATCTCCTGCTCAACCCGCTCAACTGTGACCTGGTCGGGACTTACTTTGAACAGTTCGGGGTTGTTCATGTGCTCATAGCCGAGTTCCAAAACCCGGTGCGACATGGTTGCGGAAAATAGCATGGACTGCCGCCGGTTATATGGTGCCATCCGCCTTAGCAGGAACCGCAGGTCACTGATAAAGCCCATGTCGAACAGACGGTCTGCCTCGTCAATGACAAGAAACTGGGTCTTCCTCAGACTATAGACCTCCTGTTTGAGGTAATCGATGAGGCGGCCGGGGGTGCCGATGAGCATGTCGACACCTCTTGCAAGCTGCTCACGCTGTTTGTGGTAATCAATGCCGCCGAAAACCGGCATGATCTTGAAGCCGGCAGTACCCCCGATAACCTTAGCCTCGGCCTCGATCTGAACAACAAGCTCCCGAGTCGGTGCAATTACAAGTGCCCTCGGCGATGAACCATGTACCGGAGAGGATGTTTTGACCATACGGGAAAACACTGCGATCAGGAAGGCGGCGGTCTTCCCAGTTCCTGTCTGGGCCTGGGCCGCAATATCTCTGCCACGTAAGGCCTCCGGCAGTGTAAGCGCCTGGACAGGTGTGCACTCGGTAAAGCCTGCGGCCTTGATTCCTTCAAAAACCTTTTCTGGTATATCCAATTCTTCAAATCTCATTTCATTTACTATACCTTAAGTAAAGCGGTTCCATAAAGCAAAAGAAGACTTGCCTAGCTTGAAGCATGGTAAAATAATGTAAATGTTTGTACGGGGGCAGGAAGAATGATAACGTTTAAAGAATTCTCATCTATTTTCAAGGACACCAATTTCAGTGATGATGAGCTGAGAATATTTTATTATTCTGTAAGGAAATCTATAAT
>CAZNTS010000077.1:0-2692 GCA_964576045.1 uncultured Nitrospiraceae bacterium
GAGGCTATCGACGCCGTAATTAGGTAATGAGGCTTGAATTGTGACATCTTGCGGTACCTGACCGCCAGCAAATGCTAGTAGTCGAGTCGGGTAGATCTTTGAAGATCAGAATTTTCCGTTCCAGAATGCCTCCTCATGTTCGAACAAAAGCATCGGATGCGCACCCACTCACGCAAATGATAGATGAAAGCGTCCGCGAGTCGGAGGCCGTGGTCCCATGTTTCGACGATAACATCGTCACCTGACTGGATGCTAAGAGTGGTAGAAAGAACGTTTTTCACTAAGCCCTCATAAGCTGACACGGTTCTTTGAGGAACCAGCTTCTAACCCTTAAGGGTTGCAAATCTCAGTACATATCGCTTCGAAGGAACTTAGCATTAAGCCTGCTCAATGAACTTGTTTGCAGACTCACTTTTCAGTACCCCACTATCCCTTCTGGAACACCACTGCGAACCCGGCCGCGAATCTACCGAACGCTGTAACTGCGCCGCTGGTATAGAACTCTTGAATACTGGTGTGGGATAGATGATGAGTTGGCCCTATTGGATAGAGAGCGCGTTCACCTGAAAAGGTTTCACGACACAATCCCAAGCTGTGACCACGCCTGTCTCACAAACTAGGCATTTGCCTTTGTCACGCAGTAACAGCCTGGCGCCTTCGTTGAGGGGGAGACTTCCCGTAACTGGGGTTGCATCCATCATTCTGATTTCGTGTATCCTAGTAGTATACAGTTCATCTCTTAGAACCCGAATGCCTTCTGGACTGAAAATGTAGTCGATTGCTGTTCTGTCGGAGATGAATGCATCACTGTCGTTCACGAAAACTCTTCTGATTTGTCTTCCAATCATCTCTTCGAGAGCTTCTATTAATGTGGCATCATCTCGTAGGCGGAATGGCGGGGACGCAACATCCTTACACGTGAGGTTTGAATCAATGAAGCCCTTATCGTAAAGTTGTAGAAGGTCAGACAGGGAAATGAGTGCCCCCTCATTCTTGTGAACGAACGCAAGGCCAAATTTCGTTTCTATAAGTCTTGAAAGTAGATCAGAGAGAGTTGCATCATAACGTACGACAGGAAGCCGCATGGAGATTGAACCACAATTACTCATGATGTATGAACGGATATTCGTAGGAAACGCCTGCACGAGTCCCGTTAAGATATTGCATCCACCTACAACCTGATCTGTGTGTGCTTTCTCCCGGATAATCATGAGAGCATCTATACTATGGATTCCGAGTACAGAACCAGCAACGAGAATTGAACTATCCGCTGTAATACTGGGCGTGACCCTCTTGAAAACATCTACGAATAGTTCCCCTTTCACACGTGGCACAAATGGCGCTATCTCATTCTTGCTAACAGTTCCCATAGCCACCGCTAGGGTAACGTATGGAATTGCCGACCGAAAGATGCTCTGTATCCGAACTTGACGTATGTCGGTAACGATCGATGACCGGGAGGTCTCTCGGCTGCGGCTAGTGCCAGTCGTTTTGCTCTTAGTTAGGTTAGTTAGTTCTGAAGAGCATCATTGTCATTCTGCACAAGGTTAGATGTCGCCATTCCATTTCGGCCCATATCGGTCGCAGTTTTGATCACCCACTAAAACCAATGGATTTAGTTTTTGAAACGGCTCGTTTTGGGCTTTGGTTAATTGATAATATCCCACGAATTATTTTCCTCTGCAAAGGTGTTCATAGTTCAAATTGCGCTATTCGATTCACACACCCTGGAATCGAGTTAGGCGAACGGCTTGACAGCCGAAAGCAATTCCGAGGACAGATGTCGGGTCACGTCGGTTAGCGTTTGCAATGTTTGGCGGCGATTCTCAACATGGCCGTCAAGCTTTTTTCGATATCGGCATCTTTTGTTGCCCACGACGAGATGCTGATCCGCATCGCGGTGTGTCCTTGCCAGACTGTCCCTCCGCACCAACATGTGCCGTCAGCTTGCAGTTCTGCGATAATCTTCTTTGTAGCGTCCGCATCGCCGAACGAGACTAGTACCTGATTGAGCACGACTTAGTTTAGCACTTCGTAGCCGGCTTCCCTGAGGCCCTGAGCAAACCGTCTTGCATACTGGCAGGTGCGCTCGAGCGCGTCTAGATAGCTCAGGAGTGTAATCAGATGGGTTTCGGTGCGCCATGCCGATGGGCAAATATTCCGCGGACACAGCCATCGCAGCCCGCAACGCTTCCCCATCTCGCACGAAAGCCAATTCAGAGTCGTAGGGAACATTCAACCATTTGTGAGCATCGCCTTTCACGACCGTTTGCGAGTAGCAGAGGTTAGGCGAGTGCTTATGGATCTGAATAGCGCCCGGAGCCAGCGCTTCTTCCGGCGTCATCATGACCGGTAAGCGTTCATACTCTACTCTGACTGCTGCCGCAGCAGCCCTGGCCTGATCTCTGGTCTCGGCCGCTACAGCAACGATTGGGTCGCCAAGGGTCCTTACCGTGTCTTCGCCTAGGACGTCACGAATCAGCTCGCGCTCAAGTCCCATTGCATCATCCCTCATCCACATGATTATTCATTAGAGATTTACAACTTTCCTAGAACCAGGCATTCAGCCAATCGCAGGGGCTTACATAATCTAGAATCAAATGCTTATGCGATTACTTGAGGATACGAATCGAAGGACGGATGTATGAAAGGAATTGAATCAGTCAAGCAGATTGCTTCTGACGCGAAGATA
>CAZNTS010000078.1:0-4724 GCA_964576045.1 uncultured Nitrospiraceae bacterium
CCTGAGCGCATCGACGATGTTCATCTTGGCTGCCTGCAGAGCCGGAAGTAAACCGCCTGCGAATCCCATAACAATGGAAAAAGCAATGGACTTCCACGCGATATCCGGGGTGAGGGTGAAGCTGAAAGCAAGTTCTGCAAAGGTCTGCCAGTTCATTGTGGAGATTGTGATGAGCTGGAGAAAGGATGCGAAGAAAAGGCCTGCTACGCCTCCCAGGAATCCCAAAAAAAGAGACTCCAGGACAAAGGCGGCCAGTATGCTACCTTTCTCAAAGCCGAGGGCGCGCAACGTCCCTATCTCGGTAGTCCGTTGCGCCACTGCAGCGTACATGGTGATCATGGCTCCGATGACCGCCCCAAGGGAGAAAACGATCGTCAGCGTGATACCGAGAATGCGCAGGAACTTGGCCATTATCTCCGACTGCTCTTCATAGTATGTCCTTTCGCGCTTTGCCTCAACAGTGAGACGCGGGTTACCCTCGATGCGGTCCCTCATTCCTTCGAATTCCGATGGATCACGCATCTTGAATATAACCGATGAATAGACTGGTCTTCGGAAGGCCTGCATGAGCTGGTCCACATCACCCCATATTTCTGAGCTGAAACCTGTGTTGCCCGCGTCAAAAATGCCGACGACGGTCCAATCCCGCATGCCAAACCGCACAGTTTCTCCGATTCCGCCACCCTGGAAGCGCTGAGCAATGTTCCTGCCTGTGATGACTTCGGCGGAACCAGGCCTCGGCATCCGTCCTTCAGAGAGCTTCACCTGGGGCCTCAGTATGAGCGAAGCCGACGATATTCCCCGTATCACTACGTTTGACGGCTTGTTGCTCCCACGTTTCGGAATATTGATGAGGACCACCAGTTCCTTGGCTAGAAGCAGGCGGCTGTCATCTCCGATGGCCACTTCGGGCTGGCTCTCGATAATGGAAGCCTGCACACGCTCCACACCGCTCTGCACCTCGGAGTTTGCAGACTTTCGTATCACCACGACGTTATCATAGGAGCCGGTGTCCACCAGGGTTTTCTGAAGCCCCTCTGCAAGCATGAGGGTGGCTGCAAAGACAAAGACCACAAGCGCCATGCCTGAGGCGGTCAGTAGAGTGGTTAGCCTGCGGGTAAGAAGGTTTCTGACACTGTAAGAATAAGGAATCCCCATTAGCCGATTCTCCTCAGCCCTTCAGCAATGCTTATAGTCACCCCGCGCCAGGTCGGGAAGACCGCGGCAACGGTGCCAATAAGGCATGCTGCTATAAGGTCTAGGTAGATGGTGACCGGAGATACGCTGAACGACGGGAAATACTGACTTAGTTCGGTCTCGATCCAGTGTGCACCCGGAAAGGTGAGGGCCGCTCCAACAATCCCGCCGGTCATCGCAATGGCGATGGATTCACCGAAGATGATACTCGCGAGATGCCGTGCGCCAAAGCCCATGGTCTTCAGTGTTGCGTATTCCGCTACCCGCTCGCGTGCCGTCATAGCCATGGTGTTGGCAGCCACGACCATGATGATGACAATTACCACATAGGAAACGATCTGTATAGCGACCACGATTGCTTCAGTCATGGCAATGAAGCCGAGGTGGAACGCCCGCTCAGTCTCGGTCATGGTCTCTGCAAGAGAATTCTTGAATGTCCTATCGATTGCTACCGCAATCTCAGCCGCGAGATCGGGACTCGTAATGCCGATCATGTAGAAGCCGACCTGGTCGGCCCTGCGCGGTATGGTCGCCTTAAGCGTCTCATTGAGATGATCCCAGTGGAACATCAGCACTCGTTCTTCGGTGCTCTTTTCCGCCCCCCGGTAAATACCTCGCAACACAAACTCCCACTGGCCTGGGAAGATGGTTCCTTTCAGGGTGATCAAGTCACCGATCTTCCAACCGTATTTCAACGCCAGTTTCTGTCCCACTATACACGCTTTTCTGTCCCTGATAAAGGCGGCCTTTTGCTCGGGGGAAAGGACGATCTCAGGATATAGGTCAAGGTAGGTTTTCGGTTCGACAGCGTAATTGGCAAAAAAGTTCTTCTCATTTATATAGATGCCTCCGAACCAGTTTCCGTATGAGACGGATTTGACCCCGGGTACCTGACGTATCCTGTTCTCGTATGAGACGGGAAGCGAGAAAACAAGCGAAATCGCATTCCGTGTGACGAGACGGCTTGCCGAAGAGTGCTCCGCCCCAGAGTACCAGACCTCGATCAGGGTCCTCAAAAGTCCGAAGGCGAGTATGGCAATCGCAACACCGATGACTGTGAGTATCGTGCGGAGTTTGTGGCGGAAAGCGTTACGGATTAGAAGTTTAAGAATGAACATTGTTCAAAACGCCCTTTTCGAGATGTCTCACCATGTGGGCCTTTTCAGCCGCACGGGGATCATGTGTGACCATGATGATCGTCTTGCCTAGCTGATGTACAAGACGCTCCATCAGTTCAAGGATCTCCTTGGCCGAGACCTTGTCGAGATCGCCAGTGGGCTCGTCCGCCACAACGATCGTTGGATCCGGCACGACGGCGCGTGCAATTGCGACCCGCTGCTGCTGGCCGCCAGAGAGTTGACCGGGATAATGGTCCATCCGGTCTGCCAGGTTTACCATCTCGAGAGCCGTTTCCACGTGCTCCCGCCGTTCCTTTCTGGAGAGGGAAGTGAGAAGCAACGGAAGTTCGACGTTCTCGAACGCAGTGAGCACCGGGATAAGGTTGTAGAACTGAAAGATAAACCCCACGTTTGCGGCACGCCAATGGGCGAGCTCAATTTCTCCCAGGGAGGATATATCGATGCCGCCGATCCTTATGGTTCCGGAGTCTGGCTTGTCAATGCCGGCTATAAGGTTCAGAAGGGTACTCTTGCCTGAACCCGAAGGACCCATCAATGCAAGAAATTCTCCTTCATCGATATCGAAAGTGATGTCGTTCAGTACCGGTATAACCTGGTTTCCACGCCGGTAAGATTTGTTCAGGTTCCTAGTGACGACAATAGGCCCTTTTGTTTCCATTTTATTTGATAACTTCCGGTCTTCCGTAATCAGTCGAAAAGGATTTGGGGATTCAGGCATTAAAGGTTGACTGCTCCAGTCCGAATCCTTACACCCGGACCCTTCTCAGTTAATCACTTTTCTGCTACCTTAACCTTGGTGCCGTTTTTGAGCCTGTCAAGGGGTTTCACTGCGATCTTGTCTCCGGCCTTCACCCCGCCAGTGACCTCTATCATGTCGCCTATCTGCGATCCAAATGTGACTGGGGTTTCGTAAACACGGTCGTTCTTGAGAAGAAAGACTACTTGCTTGCCGTTCCGGGTAGTGACCACAGCTGGATTGAGGGCAGTGAAAGATTTCTCTTCCTCAGATCTTACCGTTCTCTGGAGAAAGGCGACCTTTGCGCTCATCTCGGGCAGTATGCGGCTGTCCTTGGTCGTGAATCTGACCTTCACAAGCACGGTGGCTTTAGACCGGTCCGCCGTTGGTACTATCATGTGCACTACCCCGGGGAAACGCGATTCCGGGAGCGCGTCCAGTTCTATCTCACAGGACTGACCTATCCTTACCTGTTCTAGGTTCGATTCCGAGACATCCACTTCCGCCTGGAGGGAATTCATGTCCGCAATGGTGACGACAGAGGCCTTGGCATTAGCGGCCGCTCCCAGGGGTGTGACAATGTCACCCACATCCGCATTTTTCGTCAGCACTACCGCATCGAAGGGCGCACGGATCAGGGCGTATTCGAGCTGGACCTCTGCATTTCTGAGCGCCGCAGCGTTTGCCTTTATCGATGCGTCAGCAGCGTTCACTGAAGCGATGGCCTTCTTGTACCGTGCCTCGGAAGCATCGAAGTCGGCCTTCGCTATATATCCCTTTTCCGAAAGGTCCTTATTTCTGTTGTAAGAGAGAGTGGCATCATTCAGCTCGGCCTTTGCCTGGTCAAGGGTTGAGCGGGCAACATTAAGATTTGCAGCGGCCTGTGCACGGGCCGCCACCACATCTCTGTCTTCTAGACGCGCCATGATCTCTCCTTTCTTCACTCTGCTTCCTTCTTCGACCCTGAGTTCCACAAGACTGGAGGTCACCTTGGATGCCACCGCTGCTTTGCGCTCTGCCACTACATAGCCGCTCGCATTCAAAAGGGTGAATGCCTGGTAGGGATAGATCTTCGAGACCGTGGCTGTTTCTATCTGGACAGCCGGTGTGAAGACGCCCTTGATAAATAGCAGAGCTATCACAATAAGACAGACAGCGACAATCCAGCGCAATAATCTCTTCCGTACCCTTGGACGAGTGACAGTTCCAGACTTATCTATCTTGAGCTTCGAAATGTCTTCATCTGCCATGGTTAAGCTCCTCCGAAGCAAAGAACCGACAAAATATTCGTCATTATAACAAATAAACTTAACTTCGTCTCTGCAAAGGGCATGCCGATTGGACAGGCCCAGCAAAAATTAGCTCGGAAATAGTCAGAGATGCGTTCTCTCTCCTTGACAAACTGGTTCAGCAGCGCTATAGTAGCACTAATCAGAAAAAGGTGGCACAATGTCGATTGTTAGATTTGGTGTATCAATTGATACGATTCTACTTAAGAGATTTGATAGTCTCATAGAGAAGAAAGGTCACGCAAACAGGAGCGAAGCTATCAGAGATCTCATTAGGGACAGCCTCGTTATGGATGAATGGGAATCCTCAAGGGCTGAGACGGTGGGGTCCATCACCATAGTGTATGCACACGAAACGAGAGA
>CAZNTS010000079.1:0-10153 GCA_964576045.1 uncultured Nitrospiraceae bacterium
ATCTCGACCGAGAGGTGCGAAGGTCCGTCTCCGAGCACAAGCCTTATAATATCGACGCCCGGATTCTCCGCCAGAGCGGAGAGGAATGGATCATGTACGCCAAAGGCGAGGTTATTTATGATGATTCAGGGAACCCAGTCCTCATGCGTGGAGTGCTCCAGGATGTCACGTGGCGAAAGAAGGCGGAGTCTGAACTTCGTTTTTACCGTGAGGTCTTTGAGAAATCAAACGATGCGATTTTTATCGCAGATCTCCGGAGCGGTACTTTTATCGATATAAATGAAAAGGCCTGCAATTCTCTCGGCTATGACCGTAACGAACTGCTTAAAAAGGGTATTAAGGATATTGAAGTAAAGCTCCAGGATTCAGCATCGGTCAGAAAGCATCTGAAGGACGTACTTAGCCAAGGCAGTGCACTCTTCGAGGGTATGCACCGGAGAAAGGATGGCAGCACCTTTCCAGTGGAAATGCATCTCAAAACAGTGGGGTATCTCGGAAAAGATTACCTGGTTGGTATCGCGCATGACTTGACCGAGAGGAAAAAGCATGAGTCGGCATTACGTACAAGTGAGGAGTTTGTCCGGAGCATTCTTGACACCGTGGACGAGGGCTTCATCGTCATCGATCGCGATCTGCTCATCCTGACGGCAAACAAGGCTTACTGCGAACAGGTGGCCGAAGCCTGCGACAATATCATCGGCAGGCACTGCTATGAGATTTCGCACAGGGCAAGCCAACCCTGCTACGAGGAAGGTGAGGAGTGTGCAGTCAGGCAGGTTTTGGCGACCGGGAAACCACATGCTGTGACCCATAAGCATATAGATCTCAACGGACACTTGTTGTTCGTGGAGACAAAAGGGTACCCCATAAAAGATTCCTCGGGGAACGTCGTTTCAGTGATAGAGACGATTAACAACATCACGGAGAAGCACCTCCTTGAAGACGAGCGGCTCAAGACTCAGAAACTCGAATCTATTGGAACACTCGCCGGGGGGATTGCCCACGATTTCAACAACTTGCTGCAGGGCATATTCGGCTACATATCCATGGCCAAGAAGTTCCTCGACGAAAGGGAAAGGTCAATCGCTATGATGGAGCAGGCCGAGAATGCGCTCCACCAGGCGGTAAGTCTCACGACACAGCTACTGACCTTCTCGAAGGGAGGTAAGCCTGTCAAGAAACGGATCTCCCTTGCACCTGTGATCGAGAACGCAACAAAGTTCGCGTTGAGCGGCTCCCGGACCAGCTGCCAGTTTAATATTGAGCCAGAACTGTGGCAGGTGGATGCGGATGGTGGGCAGCTGGGACAGGTAATTCAGAACATAGTACTTAACGCAGACCAAGCCATGCCCGAGGGAGGCACCGTAATTATCACTTCGAAGAACGTCCTCAAACCGGACAAAGATCATCCGCAGTTTCAAACAGGCAATTATGTCGAGATATCCATTCAAGATAGTGGTATTGGTATTCCCGATAAATACTTGCAGAAGATTTTCGATCCTTATTTTACGACCAAGGAAAAGGGTAGCGGTCTTGGCCTCGCAACATCTTATTCCATCATCAAAAGCCACGGAGGCTTGATCGATGTGATTTCAGCGCCTGGCAAAGGCACCACGTTTCGTATCTATCTGCCTGCTTTCGCAGTGGCGGATGAGTTTCAAGAAACCCCTGCAGTCGCCTCTATCGTTCGCAAAGGGAAAATCCTTGTCATGGATGATGAAGAAATAGTGAGAATGGTAGTCGGTCAGTTTTTCAGGTCGCTGAACCACGACGTGGAATTTGCTGAAGACGGTGAGTCAGCTCTCAAAAAATACAGTGAAGCGATGGCGGAGGGGCATCCCTTTGATGTCGTCATACTTGACCTGACTATCCGGGGGGGTATGGGCGGTAAGGAAACAATTCAGTGGCTGCTTGCTATGGATCCTGGCGTCAGGGCTGTTGTATCTAGTGGTTACTCTGATGATGCTGCGGTGGCAGATTATCAGAAATACGGGTTCACGGCGCGGCTGACTAAACCTTACAGGCTTGAGGATTTGAGTGATATTCTGAATTCACTGTTGAATTAGAAGAGAATAAGAGCTTAACCCGGCCCAAAGACTCACTGCTGAAAACATTAGTTTCTCTTAGCTGCCCGCGCTCATAACTGGAGGCCATTTGACCCCGTGTTTACTACACGAAACTTCTAACTGCACCGCTCTGCTGGTTATTCAATATCGAAAGAAACCTTGTGTTGTGGCCAGCCATCCCGCGGATCAATCCGGGGCTTTCCGTCACCGTTCCCGTAAATGTTCCAGGCTTCGTCATGAAGGCCCACCACCATGACGCTTGAGAAACTCTTGTCATTTGATATAATCTCCTTAAAATTAACGGATGCGCATAGGGCGCAGAGCACTTCATAAGGAGGCGTGATGGAAGGAAAGGAACCCGGGAAAGCCGCAGAGGTATCGGATGCTTTAGGTAAAAAAGTGAGGATACGCCACGCCGTAGAGGCGGATATCGCCTTTATCTCGGAACAACTGAGAAAGAACGAGATGGACGCAGAAAACCTGGATTTTAACGAATTTGTAGTTGCAACCGAAAATGGGGAGATCACCGGCTTCGGACGGATACGGAAGACAGGACAATTCTATCAGGTCGGCTGTGTGGTAGTGGTTGAGAATAAGAGGAGCAGAGGGATAGGCTCTGTGATCGTTAAGCACCTGATTGACCTTTCACCGGTGACCCTCGTATATATTCCCTCTGAACTCGAAGACTATTTTGCAAAGCTGGGCTTCGAGAAGATGCGGGAAAGTTCAAAGGAACTCCTCGACGCCATGGACGAGGCCTGCAATGTCAGGGGCAAACCCAACACCTCCATCATGGTGTACGAAAAAAAAAGGGCCTGACTAATCCCTGTTCCGCGTGTTGACTTTCCCGAATAATATCTATTATTCTATTAGACTTTTTGAACAACAAGGATGGTGTCTTCATGAAAACCCAGTTTGCGAAGAAAAATGAGGTGGAACGGAAATGGTATCTCGTGGATGCCAACGACAAAGTGCTCGGAAGGCTTGCCACAAGAGTTGCGACTTATCTTCGCGGAAAGAACAAGCCGATATTCACTCCCAATGTCGACACCGGGGACTTTGTCGTCGTGGTTAACGCAGAAAAGATCAGGCTTACCGGTAAGAAGCTCGACAACAAAGTCTACTATCACCACTCGGGCTATATAGGGGGGATCAAGGCCGCAACCGCGAGAGAGCGCATGAAGAGCAGACCTGAAGAATTGATCATGGACGCAGTGTGGGGCATGCTCCCGAAGAACAGACTCGGCAGAGCTATGCTGAAGAAACTGAAAGTTTACAAAGGAGCAGAGCACCCACACGCCGCTCAGAAACCCGAAATAATACAATAAAGGAGTTCCAATGGTCGAAATCAGATACAACGCCACAGGCAGAAGAAAAACATCTATTGCGAGAGTTCTGCTCTCCTCGGGGAACGGCCAGATCATCGTGAACCAGAAACCAGTGGATTCCTATTTTCCACGGGAGACCCTCAGGATGATGATACGCCAGCCCCTTGAGCTGACCGGAATGGTCGGCAAGCTGAACGTCGCTGCAAAGGTCGAGGGAGGTGGACTCACAGGTCAGGCAGGCGCCTTGAAACATGGCATTGCGCGAGCATTGACGCGGCTTGACAACGACCTCAGGTCAAAGCTCAAAAAGGAAGGTTTCCTCACAAGGGACCCGAGAGAGAAAGAAAGAAAGAAATACGGCCAGAAAGGCGCTAGAAAGAGATTCCAGTTCTCCAAGAGATAATTCCGGGATGATAAGGGTAGCCATATGTGGCGGCAGCGGATACGCAGGGGCAGAACTGCTCCGGATATTGGCTGCGCACCCGGCAACGAGAATTACAGCTGTCACTTCTGAAAAGTCCGCTGGAAAGAAGGTGACCGACCTTTTCCCCCATCTCAACCTGTACGACAATCTTACTTACGAGCCTTTGGAAAGGGAGAAAGTCTTGTCAAAGGCCGACTTTTTTTTCATGGCTCTTCCCCATGCCGCCTCCCAAGTCGCAGTGGACTTCTTTGTTTCACAGGGCAAGAGGGTCGTAGACCTGTCAGCCGATTACAGACTCCGGGACGCAAGAACCTATGAGGAATGGTACAAGGTCCCTCATCTGTTTCCAGGGACCCTGAAGAAAACGGTCTACGGTCTTCCCGAACTTTACAGAAAAAGAATCGCCAAGGCTCGCGTGGTAGCCAATCCGGGTTGTTACCCCACGGGCGCGATCATCGGTCTGTACCCCGCTATCAGGAAGGGTCTAGTCAGGGCCGACGCCATAGTAGTCGACGCCAAGTCAGGCACATCTGGCGCAGGAAGACAGTCTGAGGTCTCCTTTTCTTTCTGTGAAGTGAACGAGGGATTCAAGGCATACAGCGTCGCAGCGCACCGGCATACCCCGGAGATCGAACAGGAAATCTCTATTGCGGCAGGAAAGAAAATCACCCTCAACTTCACCCCTCATCTCGTACCTCTGGACAGGGGAATCCTGACCACCATCTATGCACGGCTCGCCGGGGATGTGGACCTGAAGACAGTGTATGAAACGTACATGGCCGCTTACAGTAAGGAACCGTTCACACGAGTCCTCGATCTCGGCAAGTTTCCCAACGTGAAGAATGTGAGGGGCACCAACATGTGTGAACTGGGAGTTGCAATAAACGTAAGAACAAAAACCCTCATCGTCGTGACATGCATAGACAATCTAGTGAAAGGCGCATCAGGTCAGGCAGTCCACAACATGAACATTATGATGGGGTTTGAGGAAACAACGGCCCTCAATGCAATCCCGGTCTTCCCCTGATAAGAAACGGTTCTCGTCCCCGAAGGCGGAAGAGATGCGACTGAGGGCGCTCTATCGTGACTATATCCTCAGGGGAAACGTCAGACTCTCCGCAGAAGTCACGAAGGCGCTCATAGGCCCTGACTGCACATATCACCTTTACCGCTTCTCGCAGGCTGCCAAACGGAACCGCTAAACAGATTCGACAGAGGCTATCTCCGGCAACCTCTGTTTTAAAGTAGCCTCGATACCTCTTTTCAATGTTAATATAGACATAGGGCATGAGCCACATGCTCCGACAAGTTTCACCTTTACCACACCCTCATTGGTAACGTCCACAAGTTCCACATTGCCGCCGTCCCGTTGCAACGCCGGTCTTATCTGGTTCAGTGCGTCTTCAACCTTCGCTCTCTCTATCATATTTTTCACCTCCTGTTTTTATCTATTATACAGCATAACAGGTTTTCAGCCATTCTCCCATGATGAAGATCATAAGATCAGGATTACGGAGTTCAAGGAATCAAGAATAATCAGTCTTCCGGAAACTCAAAAGGAAGGCAAGAACGTCACTTGTTAAGGATCCTGGCTGCGTCCTTCGCAAAATAGGTCAGGATCAGGTCCGCTCCAGCCCGTTTTATTGAAGTGAGTATCTCCATCATAAGTCTTTCTTCCTCTATCCATCCCAATGAAGCGGCCGCTTTCACCAGCGAATATTCGCCGCTCACGTTATAGGCGGCAACGGGCACATCGAAACTGTCCCTCACGTCTGAAATTATGTCGAGGTACGAAAGAGCCGGTTTCACCATCACGATATCCGCTCCCTCCTCGATATCAAGGGCGACTTCCTTAAGAGCCTCCCTCCTGTTGGCCGGGTCCATCTGGTAAGACCTCCTGTCACCGAACTGCGGAGTCGATTCCGCCGCCTCTCTAAACGGTCCGTAGAACGCCGAGGAATACTTTGCAGCATAGGACATGATCGGCACTTCAGAGAAACCCTCATCATCGAGCGCAAGCCTTATGGCCTCAACTCTCCCGTCCATCATATCCGAAGGCGCGACCATATCAGCTCCCGCCCTCACATGGGAAAGAGCCTCTCTCGTAAGCAGTTCGAGGGTGGCGTCGTTCACCACGTCTCCCTCCTCAATGATCCCACAATGACCGTGACTGGTGTATTCGCACATGCAAACATCTGTGATGACATAAAGGTCGGGGACTTTGTCCTTTATGGCCCTTATAGCATTCTGGACGACTCCTGAGTCAGCATACGCGCCGGTCCCCTTCTCGTCCTTGTGCTCCGGGATACCAAAGAGCAGCACGGCAGGAATGCCGAGAGAACGGACCTCCTGCGCATGCCGGGCGATTTCATCAACTGATTCCTGAAAGCAGCCAGGCATGGCAGCGACCTCCTTTTTCACCCCTGTACCATAAGTGGCGAAGAGAGGATAGACAAGATTATCAGGTGACAACGAGGTCTCCCTCACCATCCTCCTTATCGTCTCGTTCTTTCTGAGCCTGCGCGGTCTATGAATTGGGAACATATCTCACACCGGAATAATATTATCCGCAAGTGCTGCAGCCCGAACCGCACGCCGGTTCCTTGCCGCCGATAAGGACGAAGCCCTGTCTCTCACCTTCAGATATGAAATCGATCTCCATGCCACCGAGGTTTTTGAGAGTGTTCGGGTCGATGAACACTCTCAGCCCGTTCCTCTCGACGACCTCGTCACCATCTCCCGGTTTCTCATCCAGGTCCATCCCATATGATGGACCGCAACAGCCACCGCCTGAGGTATAAATCCTCAAGCCCCAATCGGCCTTTCCCTCTGCAACAAGTATTTCTTTCGCCTTTTGTGCCGCTGCTTCCGATATAGTTACCACTACAACCTCCTGATGTTTCATATCCAAAAATCCTGCGATTGGAAGATTTTGCTTTTTTAAGAATAAAGGAAGAGCGGCCGAAAAAGCAAGGATGCCGACATAATGACCCACCAAGAGCAGATCCCCTTTGACCTTATTGCAGGGCGGCAGAAGGTCTGATATGCTCTAAGGAAAAGGAGCTGAGAGAAAGGAGGGTATACCATGAAATCCGAGGTCAAGGATTTGTTGAGGACACTGCACGATATGGGCAATGATGCTGAAGACTGTGTGTCTTTGCTGCAGACATCTTTTATTTATAGTTCACTGCCTACGCTTTGTGACTGCCAAAAAAGGATTCGCGTCTTCAGGGAAATAGAGCCCAGGCTGACGCTGGAGGTCGCCGAACTTGCTCGTGACAAAACAGGCTTAAAGCCATTCGTCTCTGTTCCAGGCCACCTCATGAGAATCGGCGAAAGCATAGAAAAACTCGCAGGATGCGTAGAGAAGATGGTGAAGGAACATATACTCTTCAGCGACAGGGCCATAGAGGAAATCACCTATCTCTTCCAGAGAATAATGGACATCCTCAGACCCATGTCGGACGTCATCCTAGCAAGGAACGCTATCATGGCCAAATACGTGGGCGAGTCCGAGGTTGGGGTTGTAAAACAGGCTCTCGAGTTTGCTACGCTTCATGAAGAGCGTTTGATTGAAGGGGTCTGCATTCCATACGCGTCATCGCTCTATATACAGATGCTTGATGAGATAAAGAACATCGCCTGGCATACAAAGGAAATTGCCACGAAGCTCACCGAGGGGGCAGCGGTGGAAGTCCAATAACTGAATGACGTCCGGGGCCTCTTATCTTGCATTGTCCAGCGCCAAGTTCGAGGAGCGGGTGGAACGTGCTTGGGAAATGCTCAGAAGATGTGCTCTCTGTCCAAGAGAGTGTGGGGTCGACAGGACGGCAGGAGAATTAGGCTTCTGCAATTCAGGGACAACATCCATCGTGTCAAGCTGGGGTCCACATTTCGGAGAGGAAAAACCACTCGTAGGCAGGTTCGGTTCAGGGACGATATTCTTCAGCCGTTGCAACCTCGGATGTGTTTTTTGCCAAAATTGGACCATAAGCCATCTCGGTGAGGGCAAAGAGATCTCCTTTGAAAAGCTGGCCAGGATTATGCGGGAGCTCCAAGATTCCGGTTGTCATAACATCAACCTCGTGACCCCCACACACCAGATGCCGATGATACTTCGCGCACTCGCCCTCGCAAAAAATGAAGGACTGAATATCCCCATCGTCTATAACTGCGGTGGATATGAGTCTGTGAATGCACTGAGAATCCTAGACGGGATAGTCGACATCTATATGCCTGACTTCAAATATTCAGATCCCACAATTGCCCTCAAGTACTCGAAGGCAACAAACTACCCTGAGTCTGCAAAGGCTGCGATAAGAGAGATGCATGCACAGGTAGGAGATCTTAAAACAGACGAACGGGGCATTGCCATCCGGGGGTTACTGGTAAGGCATCTCGTACTACCAGGGAACGCTGCTGGCACAAAAGAAGTTGTCAGGTTCATTGCAGAGGAAATTTCAAGGGATACATATATAAATATCATGAATCAGTACCATCCCTGCTATAAGGCTTCAGAGCACCCCAGCCTTGACAGAAGGATAACAGCCGATGAATATGACGCAGCTGTGAACATGGCTAGGGACGCCGGTCTGCGCAGAATGGACGGTGCTACGAAAAACCATTTGAATTTTTTCAAATAAATTGTTAAAGTGAATCAGTCCTATGTTTTCTGCGATTCCTGATAAGAGGGAGTTCAAACTAAGGCAAACTATCCTAAAAGGTGTCTACGAAGACAATCTCAGAACAATCGGCAAGCGCCCTGGTACTCTTCGACGGCAGCCATCACGCCAGATGGGGCGCACGTTCCTGTTTTTTACGATCCTTATTCTAGGGGTGCTGGGATCCGGAAACTACTCAGACCTTTCTTCGCTCCAGAGAAAACATATGATCGTGACGGCGGGTGCAGTGGCACGGGGGCCTGTTTCTCCGCCGTTCGAACCATCAATGAATCCTAGAGACTATGCCGGATTTCTCGATGGCGACCAGCCCCTGAGCAGGGTCTTCGGTCTTGAGGTGAAGACCATCATGATCGATCCGGGACACGGCGGCTCCGATTCAGGGTCGATCGGTAAGATGGGGACACTGGAAAAAGATATTACCCTCGATATAGCGAAGCGGCTCCGACAAAGGCTAGCCAGGCGTGGTTTCTATAATGTGATTCTGACGCGCGAAGAGGACACGACGCTTCCCCTCACTAAGAGGGTGGATTTGGCAAATTCCGAGAAGGCAGACATCTTTGTTTCGATACACGTAAATTACCTGCCATTAAGACCGATCAATATTATCGAGACCTATTACTTCGGCCCCTCGACCGACGCTAAAATACTGAAGCTTGCAGAGCAGGAGAACGCAAGCTCACATTACAAATTGAGTGAAGTAAAAGAGATGGTCGAAAGGATTGGGGAAATGATAAAGCTCCAAGAATCCAGAACTCTCGCTGAATCAATCCAGAAAAGCCTTTTCACCAACAGCAGGCGACAAAACGGTAGTGTGCAGGATTTCGGCGTAAAGCGGGCGCCGTTCGTGGTTTTACTAGGGGCGCAAGTGCCGGCCGTCCTCGCTGAGGTCTCATGTCTCAGCAACAGGGAGGAGGAGCTCGACCTAAACACAGAAAGCCACAGGGAGAATATCGCACGGTATCTGGAGGCCGGCATTTTAGACTACTTGAGCAAAGGAGAGGTACACCATGAAGCAAAAAGAGTCGAAGAGAGACGATAACGTGTTGTTTGTGGGCATCGACCTTGGGACATCGAGAAGCTCCATCTCTGCGAGCAACGGCACCCGGGAATGGATCGAGAGCTACGTCGGATGGCCGAAAGACTTCATCTCGCTCCAGGTGGTTGAAAGGCCGGTTCTCTTCGGCGCTGAGGCCCTGAAAAACAGACTCTCTCTCGACCTTTGCCGGCCGCTTGAACACGGTGTGATAAAGGAAGGGATCGAGAAAAGCGAAGAGGCCGTCAAGGAGATCATCAGACACTTGATTGAGCGTGCAAAGCCCGAGCCGGAACAGAAGATCTGTGCGGTGGTTGGGGTGCCAGCAGACACATTGAAGGTAAACAAGCTTGCCATACGAAAAGCTGTTTCAGGGGCGGTACAATCTCTCATGGTGGTATCGGAACCGTTTGCTGTGGCTTATGGCATGAATCTGCTTAACAATGCGCTTGTGATAGATATCGGCGCGGGCACAGCTGATTTTTGCATCATGCACGGCACTATCCCGTTCGAGGATGACCAGAAAACGATACTCAGTGCGGGAGACAGTATAGACGAACAGCTCTTCAGCTATCTTACGGAAAAATATCCTAACTCGAAATTCAACAAGAACATGGTCC
>CAZNTS010000080.1:0-3134 GCA_964576045.1 uncultured Nitrospiraceae bacterium
CTGAACTATTCCAAAGAGGTCGCGCGTTTGCTGAAGGATCTGAATGCGTCGGATCAGGTGGACAGCCATAAAATAGAGGAAGCAATTGCCAAAAAAGACGGCAGGGTACGCGATGTCACGCGGTAAGGACATCTGCAAATCACTCCAGAGCCCTGAGATAAGGTACGTCCTCCTAGACATGGACGGAACACTCCTGGATAAGTACTTCGATGACTATTTCTGGGAACATCTTGTTCCGGAGAAATACGCTGAGAAGTTCGGCATTACTTTCGGAAAAGCAAAAGACGAACTTATGAGTAAATACAAACGTCACGAGGGAACGCTTAACTGGACCGATATTGATTTCTGGTCAAGGGAACTCGATCTCGACATCCCTGCCCTGAAAGAACAGATAAAACACCTCATCGAAGTTCACCCCCATGTGGAGGAGTTCCTCGGAATGCTGAAGCGCCACAGAAAAAAGGTCTTCATTGTGACGAACGCCCACTTTAAGGTCCTCGACTTGAAATTGAAAAAAACCGACATCGGCAGGTATTTCGATGCCTGCATCACCTCCTTCGAGATGGGCCATCCCAAGGAAGACATCCGCTTCTGGCAGAAGGCCGAGAAAAGACTCGGCTTTGAGAAAGAGATGACACTCTTCGTGGACGACACAGAGGAGATATTGAAGACAGCCAGGACCTTCGGGATTCGCTACGTCGTATTTAAAGCACGGGCGACCTCAAAGGGACAACCAAAGACGTCAAAGGAATTCCTCACTATAGATGACTTCAGGGAACTCTGTCATGAAGGCGTCTGAACTGCTTGTACGCTGTCTCCAGAACGAGGGGGTCCGCTATCTCTTTGGACTTCCGGGGGAGGAGAATATCGATCTCCTCGAAGCGGTTGTCTCATCCAAGATGGAGTTCGTCCTCACGAGGGACGAAAGGGGCGCAGCATTTATGGCGAATGTCTGGGGACGGCTCTCGGGCAAGGCAGGTGTATGTCTCTCTACGCTCGGCCCTGGTGCGACTAACCTGACCACGGGAATCGCCGATGCTTATCTGGATTTCGCACCGGTCGTAGCGATCACGGCCCAGAAGGCGACAAAGGACCTCCACAAGGAGTCACACCAGTATGTCAACACCGTATCGATGTTCAGACCTATCACTAAGTGGAACACCCGGCTGGAACTCCCAGACAGGATCCCGGAGATCTTCCGCAAGGCTTTCAAGCTCTCATCTATGGAAAAGCCCGGCCCTGTGCACATAGAGATCCCTGAGAACATTCCATCTCTCTCGGTGGAGGAAGTTCCGATGGAACCTTTGTCCGTAACGTATCCAGCGCCGTCGGCCCATGCGATAGCCTTGGCTAGGGAGGAGATCAGTAAGGCGCGACAGCCCCTCATACTTGCTGGGAATGGTGTACTGCGGGGTAACGCAGAAACGCAACTCGCGCGTTTTTCGAAAAAGTTCGGTATACCGGTCACGACGACCTTCATGGGAATGGGCTCTGTTCCAGCAGACGATGACCTCTTCATCTCGACCACCGGATTACAGTCAAGGGACTACATCTCCTGCGGGTTCGACAGAACTGACCTCGTAATCACGATTGGTTACGACCCGGTAGAGTTCAATCCTGATTACTGGGAGGGCCGTAAGAAGATCATCCACATCAATTTCACCCCCGCTGACGTTGACAAGAACTACAGGGCTCTCGAAGTGATCGGAAATATAAGGGATACCCTGGAGATTCTCACCCATTCCCTTGACAGCGAAAAGGACCCGTCCTATTTCATAAAACTAAAGGGACACGCGGAGAAGATCATGGAATGCCCGCATAAGGGGTTCCCGCTGAAACCTGTGATGGTCTTGAAAGAGATGAGACAGGCACTCGGAAGGGAAGACATTTTGATAAGCGATGTGGGCGCTCACAAGATATGGATCGCGAGGTTCTATCCAGCCTACAAGGGAAACACTGTGATCATTTCTAATGGCCTCGCTGCCATGGGCTTCGCGCTCCCCGGTGCAGTCTCGACAAAGCTGATGCACCCTGAAAGGAAGGTGGTGGCTGCAGTAGGTGACGGGGGGTTCCTGATGTCAGTCGGAGAGCTCGAAACAGCAGTTAGGCTCGGTACCCCTTTTGTCTGCCTTATATTTAATGACGGAGGCCTTGGGCTGATCGAATGGAAGGAAAAGCTGAGATACGGGAAGGACTTTTTCGTGAAGTTCAATAACCCGGATTTCGTGAAGCTCGCGGAGGCCTTCGGTGCAAAAGGATACAGGGTGACATCGCAGGACGAACTTGCGCCCATACTGAAAGATGCCCTTTTGCAGAGGGTCCCTGCAGTTATCGACTGTCCAGTGGATTATTCCGAGAACATCCGCCTTTCCGAGAGGCTCGGAAGGCTGATCTGTCCGATGTAACGTGCGACATCCTTATAGAAACAGGACAGAGAGGCCCTCAAGCGGGTAGCCAAAGGTGTTGAAAAGTGCTGCGGTTTGTGTTAGAATTCCCCTGTCGGACACAATAGAGGAATTCTATTTTGGAACGCACGCGTTCTAGAGAAGCTCAGCGCATACCGCCGGCGGTTGGCGGCATCCAAGTAAACTTTTGCAAGAATCCAGCCTGTAGCAACTTCGGTGTCCCGGCAAGTCCTCAGAGGCAGCCTAAAGGACAATTAACGGATGCAAACAGGATAGAGCGAGACCCGTACTCCGTAGTTGGAAGCGGCGACCGACGGTTTCCCGTCCTCCACTGTTCCATCTGTGGCCAATACCCCACGCTGAAGAGCAATCTTGGCATCTATGAGGAGTTCGGCCGCTTCTCCGCCTATCTGACATCGGCACGTAGCTCCTGTCCGAATACCTCCTGTGCCAATCACGCTGTCGATATCCGGGCCGGGACAGCTACGTATTACTCCTTCGGCAAGACTAAGTCCGGTTCACAGCGCTACCGCTGCAGGTTATGCGGTAAAACATTTGCGGTGCCGGGGCCGACCACCGGGCAGAAGAAGCCCCACAAGAACATACAGGTATTCCAGCTTCTCATGAACAAGATGCCATTTAAAAGGATCTGCGATGTAGCCGGTATCTCAATGCCTGCCGTCTATGACAAGATCGACTTTCTTCACCGGCAGTGCCTTGCTTTTGTCG
>CAZNTS010000081.1:0-2798 GCA_964576045.1 uncultured Nitrospiraceae bacterium
TATCCATCGTACGCAGAAACCACCTTCACAATCGACCCCGCAGCTGCAGCTACCCCCGCACCCACAGCTACTCCAACATCCGTCGCTGACATGTACTTTGTCCCAGCAATCGCTGGCCTATTCATCCTCATCATCGTAGTATCTATCGTACTAGCTCTATTGATGCTCAGGAAGCGCGCATAAAAAATGGCAAACAAAAACATCACTTCCCCCTTTTTTAGTCACAAAAAGCAAAAGAGAATAGAGACAGGGGCTGAGAAGGCTCTGGCTGAATTACCCAATAATTCGGAAATTCAGACATTTCATTCTTTTTCTCCTATATTCTTTCACAAAAAAGAATGCCAGAGCCTCAGCAAACCATGATTCAAGAGGTGTTAGCAATGATCTTCGCTTTCTTAGCTTTTCATCCTGGAATAACATTGTTTGCCATCGTGTCGCGTATCGTGTTCATTGTGGTAGCTACGGCTATTTTCGCGATTGCCTTAGTGACGTATTCTCGTTTGCGGAACCGAAAGACGTTGTTGCTAACTGTTGGTTTCGGGTTGTTCTTTGTTCACGGCTTAAGCGCGATCCCTGAATTATTCTTCACTAGCTACGATAACGTTTACACGGATAGCGCGCATCTTTTGATAGACGCGGTTGCTCTCTTAATCATACTTATTGCGGTTTTGCAGGATTAGGAAATGTTTAAGGACGAAATCTTGGAAAATGAGAGACGAGGTAAGATTTACGCAGTTATAAAGAAGAGTCCTGGTTTGCATATTCGGCAGCTTCAGAGAACACTTGACATTCCTTTGACGAGCCTTCAGTACCATTTGAACTACATGGCGCGAAGAAATATCATATTTGAGGAGAAGTCGGAGCATTATACGCGTTATTATGTTACTTTGTTGGATCCTGAGGATAAGAAGGTGCTGTTGGCTTTACGGCAGAAGCGGCTCAGGGAAACTGTTTTGATTATTTTGGTTAATAAGAAGGCTAAGTATCAGTTTATTGTTCATGCTTTGGGGTTGCCTGCTTCAACGGTTTCTTTTTATCTGAAGTTTCTGTTGGATAATCAGATTGTTGTGAGAACTAAGATAGGTTACGAAAACGTGTACACTATAAAGGATGAAGATAGGGTAGCAAAAATTTTGGTTGCCTATCAACCTAGCTTTTTGGATACGTTGGTTGATAAATGGGCTAGCGCATGGCTAGAAAATCGTGTGGGGAAAGACAAAACAACAGAAGACAAGTCAGAGTAAACCGCTGCTGCTTACAAATTTAAAAAGTTTTCATTTAACATTTGTTAAGAATCGTGAGTCTGCCCCGTTTTTGTCATGGTTGATTTTACTGTATTTATCAACTGGTTCTGGAAACGCATCGGTTCAGGGCAAACCTAGGAGCACGGAGATCTGAACCCGAAACAGACTGGTTGGATACAGAAGCGTCGAGGTGAAAACTGCTGGAAATGCGACTGCATTATTTTCTCAGCCAAGTTCAACAAACTCATATATGATGTTTGGCGCTCTAATGTACCAAAGTGTCCACCATTTGGCTTAGCATTTTTTCAGTATAGCTTAAATTTCCTCAGGTTTTTCTATTTCCTTTTTGCTTTTGCACTATAGTTTTTATATAGGAAAAAGGGATAAAAATTGTGAACGGAAATGCAGGCTCATGTTTTTGCGCTCTCGCCCAACACGGGGCGTTTAAAATAGTACCTGCGTTTCCGTTCAAAAAACAAAATTGGAGAAAACAAAAACAAAATAGAAACACAGAAAGAATTTGCGGCTATTATGATGCATCTTGTCTAATCTTTTGTTGAAAGCTTAGTCTCTTCAGATTGCCAGAAACCCACTTTGGCAGTTTCATTCGCCACAAGCGATCGTTTAACGCCGTTCTAGCCATATTTCGGCTGTAAAATGTCCCTTTCAAGGTTTGACGCAGAACGTATGACCAGGAATAGAAATGACTATAGAATTCTCTCCTCGCCTCCACAAGATCAACGTGTAATAATGGATTTTCAAAGACTGGCGTTTGCAAGTCGTAACGGCTCCAATCCGACGACAGTGCCCATCCCAAATCCTGTAGTGTGCTTCGAAGACTCGTTCCAGGATAGGGCGTCGCCAAGCACAGATAGACGTAATCGGCTTTTGTTCTTCGAACAAAGTCAAACGTTTGTCTCAATGAATCTGCCGTCTCACCAGGATACCCAATGATCACGGACATGGCAACAGAAAGACCAATTTCCTTCGCCATCCTGATCGCCTTCTCATTTTGTTCAATCGTGGTCCTTTTATTGACCGAATCTAAAATTTTTTGACAACCTGACTCCGCCCCAAAACTAACCAGTTGGCAATCTGCATCCCTCATTTTAGACAAAATCTCTTTCGAAATCCGGTCAACCCTTGTTTGGCAATCCCAAGGGACCCCAATGTTTCTTTTCTTAATTTCCTCGCAAATCTTAATCGCCCTTGGTCCATCATAGGTAAACGCATCATCGTAAAAACTGAAAGCCCCCGCCCTATACTCGCTCTTTAACCATTCTAGCTCATCCACGACGTGGTTTGGGTCTCTTGGTCTGAACGTTTTGCCAATCATTCGAGAAGATACACAGTATGAACACTGAAAAGGGCAACCTCTGCTAGTTAGAATCGGGAGTATCCTTTTACCAAAAAACTGATACTTATCTAACGCGAAATAATGATAAGCAGGACGAGGAAGCCCATCAAGGTTTTGAATGAAAGGCCTGTTGGGCATTCGAATTACTTCGCCATCTTTTTTGAAGGAAATCCCAGAAACAGTTTGAAGGTCGCTCG
>CAZNTS010000082.1:0-13557 GCA_964576045.1 uncultured Nitrospiraceae bacterium
CTTTCCGCTCCCCCTCCAATACTTTCATGAGCTCGTCATCGGGTATTGCTTCTATCACCATCCTTAGCCTCTCTAACTCCCCACTTGCCTCTACGTCCTTCCAACTGAAGATCCTTTGCTGTATAATCTTTGCCATGGGCACTGCTCCTTTCTTGTGGATTCTCCTCAAAGATTCCTTTGCAAGAAATGTGCATGGTGCCCATTTTTTTCTCCTGGGGTGAATTTCGGAGTTTCCTCCCTTTCCGCTCCCCCCCATCAAGGGTTTTCAACGCTTAATTGGGGTAATTGATTTCTACGACTGCTCCTACAATGGCCTATATCAATATACTGCGGATTTCTCGAAATGCTCAACATATCAAAAACAACGTACTAAAAACAGATCTGAGCGCTGCTTAGTAGCTTGCAGTTTTCCTGAATAAAGATACCCCCAATCCAGTGAAGTAGCTTGACCTTGCTGCGATTAGTGCCCGTGCCTTGGGAGAAGACGACTAGGCCGAAAACGATGGCAGCAATAAAGGGGATTCGCTTTCCTGCGGGATAACGTCATCCTGCTTCCTCAACACGAGGACCACGGGCTTTCCTTATGCGGCTGCTGTCTTTGCTGCCCTCTTATCAGCCGCTATACGGAATATCTCCGGAGCGTTAAACGTGCCGTCAATGGCCTGGACAGGGCACTTAGCGGTGCATATCCCGCAGCCTATACACTTCTGCTGATCGATGGTGTGTATCTTCTTCAATTCACCCGTCGCTGCATTCACGGGGCACACTTTCATGCAAATCTGGCAGCCGATACAGTTGCCCAAAACAACCGCCTTTGATCTCTTCGGGATAAAATCCCTTATCGAGTTCATAGGACACGGTGCTACGCAGAGTCCGCATACCCTGCACTTATCAATGTCAATCCGTGAAAGATTATTCGTCACCGAAGGAGCGTCAAAGGGGCATACCTTCACACACTTCCCGCAAGCGATGCACCCGACCTGGCAGCTCTTCTTTGTCTCGATCCCCTTGTCCTTGGAGTGACATGCAACAAGCACCTGCCTCGATGCGGGTAAGACCTCGATCACCCTCTTGGGACACGCTTGCTCGCATTTCCTGCACCCAGTGCACTTGGCGACATCTATGATCGGTAGGGCATTCTCACTCATGGTAATGGCACCGAACGGGCAAACACGTGCACACGTTCCGTAACCGAGGCAGCCGTATGCGCAGGCCTTGTCGCCTCCACCTGCCAGGACCGCAGCTCGACAATCGATTACTCCTTCATATTTAAACCTCTTTACAGAATTGGAGTGGCCGCCTTGGCACATAATCCGCGCAAATATGGGCTCCCGCGCCTCGGCTTTCTTGCCTGTAATCTGGGCCACCGCTTCTGCACCTTTTGCGCCGGCAGGCGTGCAAAGGTTCGGGGCAACATCAGGATTCTTCACCACTGCCTCAGCATACTGTTCACACCCTGCATAACCGCACGCACCGCAGTGGGCATGTGCCAGAACATCTTTTACCTGTTCTACCTTTGGGTCTACCTCAACGGCAAAGCGCTTAGCTGCCATGGCAAGGCCTATGCCGAAAACCGTACCAAGTCCGGCAAGGAAAACAAGGGTCCATTTGATAAGGGGTAAGATCTCAACCTTCTCTTTAGCTTCAACCCCGCCACCAACACCTCCGTACACCGCAGAGGCCACGCAAAACAGTAAGACAATGGCCAAAAGTGCTGCCCTTCTTATGGATGCAAAATCAAACATATCCATCTTCCTCAAATTCTTGAGACCCATCCCTGATCTCGCTTGAATCAATGTGATTTATTAATATTATAACGTAATCAGACCGGAAAAACCTGTAAAAGCAAGAGCGATAAGGCCAGTAATCACAAAGGCCATAGGCAGTCCCTTGAACGGCGCAGGCACCTCTGCCAGTTCAAGCCGTTCCCTGATGCTCGCCATAATCACAAGAGCCAGGGCAAATCCAAGACCAGAACCAAGCCCAAATGCAAGGCTCTGAATAAACGAGTACTTTTCCCCCGCATTAATAAGTGGCACTGCAAGGATGATACAGTTTGTAGAGATCAAGGCAAGGTAGATACCGAGCTTGTAATAAAGGCCGGGAGACATTTTCCTCATGATCGTGTCCGAGGCCTGGACGAGTCCCGCTATGATCCCTATGAAAACAATGATCTCCAGAAATGTGATATCGAGCGGAATCAGAATATGGTTAAAGACGACCCAACTCAGCGCCGCGCTAATCATCATGACTGCGGTAAAGGTTATGCTCATTCCAACGGCGGTCTCCATTTTCTTCGAAACGCCGAAAAAAATACAGAGGCCGAGAAATCTCGTGAAAACAAAGTTATTGATGAGCGAAGCCGAGATAATCAGTTCGAAGAGTTTTGTAAATTCACTGCCCATCACGTCCTCCTTTGCTAGTGCGAACCGCGTATGCTCTTTTTGAACCTTGCATCGATCCAGTTAAAGAAAGCCATCAGTATGCCTACGGCGAGGAAACCGCCTGCTGGCAACACCATTATCAGAAGAGGCTTTGTATTGATAAAAGACACAACATATGAAGTCGCCAAGCCCGTAGGAACAGTGAGCGTTCCCTTGCCGAGCAACTCACGGAAGAAGCTGATGACCGTAAGTGCAAATAGGAACCCAATCCCCATGCCGAGCCCATCGACCAGTGATGGTACAGCGCTGTTCTTGCTCGCAAACATTTCGGCCCTCGCAAGTATTGATGCAAAGGCGACGATAAGCTGGATATAAAGACCCACTTTAGCATACACGTCGGGCACGAATGCTGCCATCAGCATGGATGTCACCGTCACCCATCCTGAAATGACAAGCATAAAAATTGGGAGCCTCACCTTAGGGTGTATCACCTTTCTTATGAGCGATATGGTGATGTTCACCATGACCTGTACAAATAGGACGGCAGCACCCATGTAGATGCCGTTCTTCAGATTGTTCGTAACGGCGATGGAGGGGCAAAGGCTGAGGGCGAGCTTGAAGATTGTATTCTCCTTGATAATGCCGTTAAGGAACAGGTCCTTGAGACTAGTTGTGCTGGGGATTGACATCCGCACCGCCTCCTTCTTTGACTGTCTTGATCAAAAACGCGACACCATTTTTCACTGCGTCCTCGGTCACCGCACGGCTTGAAATTGTGGCGCCCGAAATCGCCTGGATATATTCCTTCGTCTCAGTTTTCAGGACCTTCAGGTGCTCGAAATCCTTATCTTTGAACTGGCCCTTAAAGGAATCCGTCTCTATTTCGTCGCCCAGACCAGGCGTTTCTGCATGACCAAGAATGTTGATCTTCTGAACCTTAAAATCCTTGTCAACGGCAATAAATGTATTGATGTAGCTCGAATATCCCTTCCCGAAGGACTGGATAATATATCCGATGGGCTCGCCGCCCTTTTTTGCAATAAAGTATTTCGCGTGTTTATCGTGGATCGTCCAGTCACCCATTTTGCTGATATCATCCGCTTCTGGTATGAGCTGTTTCAAAGCCTTTTTTTCCGCTTCTTCGTTGTTCCTGTAAATCTTGGGTGACGCGTTGGCATACACGAAAGCGAGAATGAATCCGCCGATCAGATAGAAGACGACCAGGGTGACTGTTATCTTGGCTATATCCCTGCCTGTCATTGTTCGGTCTCCTTCACTTTCACAGCGCCGAAGACCCTTGATCTGAATCCTCTGTCAATAATAGGCGCAAAACAGTTCATGATGAGAATAGCGAACATCACACCCTCAGGGTATCCACCTTTTAGCCTTATTAACATGGTCAGTGCGCCGCATCCAATACCGAAAATAATCTGGCCCTTCCTGATCGAAGGGCTAGTGACATAGTCAGTGGCCATGAAGAATGCTCCAAGAAGCATGCCACCGCTGACGAGGTGAATGACAGGGTCGCCCGCGAATAGGAGCATTTTGCCAGTGCCGGGATCCTTGCCTCCGAAAATCCACGCCAAGAGAGCAGCAGTGCCAAGGAAAGAAAACGGTATGTGCCACGTGATGTATCGTCTGAAAAGCAGGAATGCTGCACCAATCAATAATGCGATCGCCGAGGTCTCGCCGATGGAGCCGGCCCTGTGGCCTACCAAGAGCTGTGAATAGAGGTTCATTTTGTCACCGAAAACCTCTATCAGCTTTCCAAGGCCTTCTTCCTTGAGAATGCCAAGTGGTGTGGCGGTGGTCTTAGCGTCCATTGCGAGGAATGCCGCTGTCGGTTGTGTCCATATGGTCATTATCTTAGGGAAAGAGATGAGGAGAAAAGCCCTCCCTATAAGTGCGGGATTAAAGATATTGTAGCCCAGACCTCCAAATAACTGCTTCGTGATCACCACTGCAACGAATGAGCCTATGATCGGAACATGAACGGTGAAAGGGTTAAACGACCAGAGAGAGGCGGGCAGGTTCATCCCGAGAAGCAGACCGGTCAGGAACGCACTGCCATCATTTACTGTCGTCCTCCTGTTCAGTGCCTTTTCAAAAAAATATTCTGAAAGAACTGCGGTAATAATACAAAGGGCGGTGACGAAGATCGCCTTAGGGCCAAAAAAATAGACGCCCATAAAAAAGGCGGGCAGCAGGCTGAGGTTGACGCTCCACATGATGCGGCTCACCGATTCTTCGCTCTTAACGTGTGGGCTTACTGCAACGATCAGTTCATGCTCTTTTCTTACTTCGGCCACCTGTCCTCCTGGATCCCGCTCACTATTTTCACGGTTTCACCATTGACTTTGAGAGTCTCACAAGCTGCACAATAGGCCTCTTGGACGGACAAACAAATGCGCAGGAGCCACATTCAAAGCAGTCAAAAAGGTTATATTCCTTTGCATCTTCATAGCGGGCCTTCTCGGAAAGCACACTCAACATCGAAGGCATAAGGCCCATTGGGCAGATATCGATGCATCTGCCGCATCTTATGCATGGCTGAAAATCCTCGGCATGTGCAATGCCCTCTTCGGGGATGACCAGTATACCCGAAGTACCCTTAGTGACTGGAACTTCAAGGGAGGCAAGGGCAAATCCCATCATCGGACCTCCCGAGACCACCTTTCCCACTCCGTCCTTGAGGCCACCGCACTGTTCAATAAGCTCGGAAACAAGGGTCCCGACTCTTACCATCAGGTTGGCCGGATTACGGATACCTTCTCCCGTCACGGTCACAACCCTCTCGATCAGGGGTTTTCCATATCGTACCGCTTCGTAGACCGCAAGGGCTGTACCGACGTTCTGTACCACAACCCTCACATCCATTGGCAAACCTCTGGGAGGCACTTCCCGTCCAGTGGTCGCCTTGATAAGCATCTTTTCAGCGCCCTGGGGATATTTCACCTCGAGGGCACAAACTTCAATGCCGGCTTCTCCTTTTACCGTTTCCTTCATTTTTTTTATCGCATCGGGCTTGTTATCTTCAATCCCTACAAACCCCTTGCGCACTCCGAGAGTCTTCATCAATACCTTGAGCCCTTCAATGATCTCACCCGGCTTCTCGATCATCAGGCGGTAATCCGCAGTGAGATACGGCTCACATTCAGCGCCATTAATAATCACTGTATCAATCGGTTTTTCCTTGGGAGGGGAAAGCTTTACCGAGGTTGGGAATGCAGCACCGCCCAGACCTACGATTCCGGCGTCCTTTATTTTTTCCCTGAGTTCCTCTGCTGAAAGTTTATGATAATCAGGATTGTCTTTGAGAGCGGTCCATTCTTCCCTACCGTCATTTTCTACGACAACAGACGAGACCAACCTGCCCATTGCGTTCGGGAAGTCTCCGATTGCCGTAACCTTTCCTGAAACCGAGGCGTGAACGGGCGCGGAGACAAATCCTCCGGCTTCGCCTATCTGCTCTCCCTTTTTGACCTCCTTATTTATGGAAACAACGAGTTTGCAGGGTGCGCCCACGTGTTGACTAAGGGGAATAACTACTCTCTTGGGGATATGTGCTTCCTTGATAGGGCTGTCTTTCGCCAGGTCCTTTTTGTCGGGCGGGTGTATCCCACCTTTAAATGTCAACGGGCTCAAGAAGGGTTCCTCCTGTTCAATAACTATAGGTCAGGACGACGAAACACCAAAAAGTTTTTATGTAATACCATGATGGTCCGTGATAAGTCAAGTGAAGCTTTGAATCATAAGAAATATTAATAGATGACATACGAAAAGATCTTGCGCACGAGTCCCGTTTATTGACTAATCAAAGACATGCGGATCTCCAGCACGCCAAATAATATTTCTTTATCAATTCCCGAAGGTCCTCCATGACACATAGAGCCTTGTGCAATGAACTCCACTATAATATAAACATGAAGCTTAATCCATCCGTCCAGCATTTGACCGTTTTCCTTACGGTAATCCTTGTGGCATTACTTCCTTCCCGCTCGCATCCAGAAGAAAACAGATGGAAATTCATCGGAAAGAGTGGAACCGAGACCCGCTGGTACATAGACATAAAATCCATGTCACATCCGTCACATAACCTTGTTTCGGTGTGGGTAAGAAGCGTGCCTGATCCCGATTGGAACTACTCTGGTACGATGGAAGATGGAGAGGGAACAGAGGAGATACTGAAACGTATACAGGAAAGATACTTCGGCGATTACGGACATACAGAAGCGCTTTGGGAAATTGACTGTTTAATGGTCTCTTTCAGGCTCTTGTATTTTAGCGCGTATCGCAGGGACGGTGAAATCCTCTTTTCCACTCATACCCCGGATGCAGAGTGGTCGCTGATTATTCCCGGAAGCGTCGGTGAGATTGTCCCGGAAACAGTGTGCGGGCCAAGGCAGTAGTTTCACCCGGGAGCTCTCAGAGATTTCCCTGGACCCTAACTGAAAGGCATGGGAACCGACACATATGCCACCTCTACGAAATACTTTTCTTTTGGCATCGCCCGCTATTCTATGTTGAATACCGCAACCTCTTTCATACCAGGCAAATACTGTCCGACAGGCACAAGTTTCTTGCCCTCGCTCACGCAACCGATTATTATTGTCCAAAGCTGGTTCAGTTCGTCTCTCTCTCTCTGGTTTTCCGGCGTCATTCTAATTAGGGTCCCCTCAAGCTCAATCTTCATATGTCTCCTCCAACGATAAAGTATTGTTTTCAGTTTACTATAAAACCACCCCCGTTCGTCCACAGGAAAACAGGGTAGCCTTGTCCGGATATTTCAGGAGGCAGTCACCGGATCGAGTGTTTTTCAGATGCTGTTCATGGTATAATAAAAAAGATATTTTGCAAACAATACAAATCAAAAGAGGAGTTGAGTGATGAAAAAGACTGTTGTGCTGCTTCTTATGGTCTCCGCATTAGTGTTATTTGCTGCGGTAGATGGCATTCCCGCGGACTCACCATCGACGTCGCCCATCTCAGGTAAAGTTATCGAAACCATGGACAGCGGCGGTTACACTTACGCCCTTCTTGAGAAGGACGGCAATAAAATATGGGTGGCTGTTCCACAGATGAAGGTTGAAAAAGGAAAGAATATGTCTTTTCAGCCAGGCGGTGTGATGGAGAATTTTACGAGCAAGACCTTAAACCGCACCTTCGATAAGATCATTTTTTCCGCAGGACCCGTTAAGTAGTCAGGCAGCAAGAAACGGCAAAGGAGAGGCGTTGCGCACAGCGTTTCTCCTTATTTTTCATGCACCTCAAGCCTCTCCCTCTTCCATTTCCTCTAGAGAGAACTTTACTACCTTGGAGAAATGGTTCACAAGGAATGGATTGAACTCTGTACCCGCCCCTTTTTCTATTAAAGGTAACATAGCGGCAATACCCTTTTCTTTTCTGTGCTGCCTGTTACGCATAGAATCAAGAAAATCAGAGATTGCAATGATCTGGGTGAAAAGGTGCTGCTTCCTCTCTTTTCCCGCCAGACTGGGATACCCCTGACCGTCGTACCTGCGGTGATGTTCCAGCGCTACAAGAGGAGCGATGCGCGTGAGGCCCTCAGTTCTCGCAAGGTACCGTGCGCCGTACACTGTATGCTGCCGTATCTCCTCCCATTCTTTTTCATCCAGACTTCCTGTCTTCTCTCTGATCGCCTTCGATATGAAAAGTTTCCCTACGTCATGAAGCAGCGCCGCAATGCCTATATCGTATAACAACTCCTCCTTTGCACCAAGGCTCTCCGCCAGCAACATGGACAGAACCGCTACACTCACCGCATGTGAATGCGAGTGCTCTTCAAAGGAGTGAACAGGGCTTAGCAGTTTGAGGATGTTCGCCTTTTTTCTGAAGGCTTCAATGAACGTCCTTATTATCTCTTCGACACCTGCTGCATTCAATTTCCCATCGGACGAGATGCTGAGGTAGACTCTCTTTGTCCTTTCCAACTGCAATGTGGCAAGGCGGAAAAGCCCTTCCGCATCTACTTCGATATCGATGACTGGCACGGAAAGACGTACGTTGATAATACCCGCCCTGATGTGGGGGAGCGACCTGACCTGTCCATCGGGCTCCACCATATCAGAAATGAACTGCTTTAGTTCTGAATAGGTGACGCCCTTGAGAAAGTCGACACGGGAAATCCCTCTTTTTCTGAAGCGTCTTGCCAGGCTCGAACCATACATTCCGGTGTCTCTAAAAGGCATTTTATTTATAATAACATCGCTGTCCACCAGCATTATCTCGAGGTTACCCGTTTTGTCAGTCGCCTTCTCAAGGATCGAAAGGGTCTTTCTGAAAAGTTCCTCCACCGCTTCGTGTTCTGCCGAATAGAGGGAACAATTGGAGAGGACAGATGTAAAGGCAGTCACAAACTTTCTCGCTTCATCTGTCACGTCATCATCTCGCTTTCAGGCGGAGTGCCACCTTTCTGATCTGTTCGTTCTTCGATTTCAGACCGGATTCCACAAAATCAGTGATCTCTTCAGGCGCATAGTTCCTGAGAGCGGAATATATTTCTTCCTTCAGCTTTTCAGCCGCCCCTTTGAAGAGAAATCTTTTAGCTGCCAGAATCTCCCTGAAAACCGCCAGAACAGCGGGATCACCTATATGTCCGAGGGCCCTGACCACAGGGATCTTTGCAAAGTAGTCCGCACCACTCACTTCTCTCACCTTGAGCAGAGAGACCAGGTCTGGTACAACCTCACGTATCCTGAATGAACCCGAAAGAGCTATCGCCTGTTCCCGCCTTTCGCCGTCCTCAGCCCCTAGGTGATCCCTGACAGCTGTTATCCCATAACCGTCGCCGGTCTTTAGAAGACATTTGACCGCTTCAAAGCTCACCTTCAGATTTTCATGATTGCAGTAGGGTCTCACATAGTCGCCCACTCCAGCACTACCGCACTCACTTATAACAAATATCATGTTCCTAGTGACAAACCATCTGCTGTCGTCTAATCGTTTTACAGCTTCAGGTATGGCCCTGTCGCCGAAGTTTGTAATGAGGCTGAGGAGAAACCTTCTAACCGTTGCAGATTCTTCGTCGATGAGGGCCTGAAAAAGATTCGGCAGTATATTCAGGCCGTAATAATAACAAAGGAATACCGCCTCCTCTCTCATCTGCCTACCCATTGTCCTGAGGGAATCGACAAACTTCGAGACAAACTCGCGAGACTGGTAATATCCAAGGGACTCCGCAGTCTTTCCGACAAATCTGTTCTCCGACATGTTTGTTTCCAGAACCTTTATGATTTTCATCACCTCATCGTACTGGCCCGTCCAAAGGAACTGATCCGCCTGTTCCTTGAGCAACGACACAAAATACCCGTAGTCTTCCTCAGAGCTTTCGGGCAGGAGGACCTCTAGTACCGTTTCATTGAAGTCCTTCTCGATATGTTCGTCACTGCACTCTCTTTTCAATTCCTTCAGTTCTTCTGTGGCAAAAACCTGCACATCTCCGAGGAGGAGCCGGCTCATCTGCTTCTGATAGACTTCGTCATTGTCAGTCTCTGGAGGCCCTTCCGGCTTGATCTCCCCCGCTATTTCAGGAGATAGCACAATATCATCCATGATTACCCGGCCCTTAAAGGAACGGTCGTCGATCCCTACCCGATGAAGCGTTGTGAGCCTATCAAAGAGGTTTGCGAGCTGCTCGGGAATGGCAACGTCATTTTCGTTCATGAGTTTGAAGATCTCGGAAACCTTGTCAGTAGACAGCTCAGTCAGCGTTCTCTCGGTAGCGGCTATATCTCCGGACAAGGTCTTCGCAGCGCTCGAAAGGAACTCCCTCTTCAGTTCAGGCTTTAGTCCGTTAATCAACTCAATAAGCCCCCTCAGTTCTCTCAACGAAAAGGTGTTCCTCGGTGTCTTTCTCATGAAGGCATCGACCAGCCGTTCACATGGTCCGCCAACAATACTTTCAGCCGTCTCGTTGTTCAGGAGGCTAGAGAGACTTTCAGGAGGGACCTCTGCGACCGCTTCCGCAACCTCATCGCCTGACAACTCGTCAGTCAGCAGCGTCCCATCAAGCAGCCCTCGCACATATCGCTCCCAAAGATGGCCCTCGTGAACCTGCTCCTCCACTTTTCCCTCATTGAAGGAAAATGCCCTATAGTCGACAAACCCCGCGCGTATATGACTGAGTTTCTGTAATCCCTCCTGGAGAGAGACATGAAGCGACGGGTCCTTCAAATTTCCCGCCATAAGCATCTGGAATTCATAAAGTTCGTCCTTTGTTATCCCACTAAGGAAAGTCACAGAGACAATATTCATCTTGCTCAAGGTGAGGGCAAGTTCCCTGTATACGGTATTCCGTTTTTCCATAGCGCATTCGTCGAAGATGATCCCATCCTTCACAATAGCAAGGACTAACTCGGGCTTCATGGCGACAAGCCTTTCTAGTAGGCCAAAGACCCTGTTTAATGCCCTTTCGACCGCCGGATGACCTCTGGGGTATATAGAAACGTTCCTTCTGGAAACGTTGAGCTGGACTAGCGTCTCGCTCAGCAGCCGCTCGTCCGGAAAGGAACAATCCTGCTTATCGGACATAATACTTAGTGTATCAGAAGAGACGCTTAAGTTCACTGTCCTGCCCTGTTCACAACGCCGGTACCCGCGCATTTTCAGAGGGCTTTTTATCCCTCTTGTGGTACAATATGCGTATTCTTTGCAAATGGAGGACTGTATGAAGATAATCGAAGGTGAATTGCAGGCAAAGGGCTTAAAATTCGGCGTTATTGTGAGCAGATTCAACGACTTCATCACAAGCAAACTCCTTGAGGGAACCCTAGATGCGCTCCGCAGGCACGGCGCTGACGAAAATGACATCGATGTCGTAAAGGTACCCGGCTCATTTGAGATCCCCCTGATAGCAAAGAAACTCGCAGCAAAAGGAACATACAGCGCCATAATATGTCTTGGCACGGTAATCAGGGGCGCAACACCCCACTTTGAGTATGTATCTGCAGAGGTTTCCAAGGGTATTGCATCGGCATCCATGGAGACAGGCGTCCCCATCGCTTTCGGTATCATCACCTCTGACACCATTGAGCAGGCGGTGGAAAGGGCGGGGACAAAGAGCGGCAATAAAGGTTGGGACGCCGCAATCACTGCTATAGAAATGGCACAAGTGGTCAAAAAGCTCGCATGAAACGCCGGAAAGCAAGAGAATATGCTTTTCAATTTCTCTTTCAGTTTGAGTTCACCCAAAAGAAGCCCGACAGGAGGGATTTCGACGAATTCTGGACAGACAGGGACAGCAGTGACATGGAGGGCAAAAAATTTGCCGAGGATATCGTTTGCGGGGTCATCGAAAACCTTTCCGAAATCGATGCAGCCTTACAGAAGGCGGCTGAGCACTGGGTTCTGGAGAGAATGGCCACGGTGGACAGAAACATACTGAGGCTGGCGGCATACGAACTTCTCCGTCGGTCCGACATCCCTTCCGCGGTCACCATAAACGAGGCGATAGAAATTGCCAAGAAGTATTCTTCGATAGAATCGGCCGCTTTTATCAATGGAATCCTAGACTCAATCGCAAGGACAATAGAAGGCAAGAGGACAAAATAGATGCGTTTTGCCGTGATATCGGACGTCCATGCCAACCTCGAAGCCCTCGAGGCCGTGCTGAAGGACATAAGAAAGAGAAGGGTGGAAGGGATTCTCTTCCTCGGCGACGCAGTGGGTTATGGCCCAAACCCTAATGAGTGTCTTCAAGTGCTGAGTGACAACTGCAGGATCCTTCTTGCCGGTAACCACGACCGGGCAGCCGCCGGCCTCACCGATATCGAGTACTTCAATGAATATGCAAAGAAGGCCGTTCTCTGGACCAGGCAGGTCCTGACCGAAAAGAGCAGAAAGCTTATAGAAAACCTTCCTGTCCAACAAAAACTGAAAAAAGAGAATGTGCTCCTCGTTCATTCTTCTCCGAAAGAGCCCGAAGCATGGCACTACCTCGTCACGCTGTGGGACGCCGAGGTCAACTTCCAATACTTCGACGAGCGGATATGCATCCTCGGCCACAGTCATCTCCCTTTTGTGATCGAGAGGCTGCCGTCAGGAGAGATGATCACATATAACAGCACGGCGGGCCTTGGACAGAACGAGAGGTACATTATCAATGCTGGCAGCGTAGGTCAGCCCCGGGACGGAGACCCAAGGGCCTGTTATGTGCTGTTTGAGGGCGGCAGCTCTGAATTTGTGAGGGTGGAGTATAATATCAAAGAGACGCAGCTCAAAATGAGAAATGCCGGACTTCCCCTGCCGCTGATCGAAAGACTTTCTAGAGGGACTTAAGGAGCTGAAAACCACCATGCGTAACGGGTAATAAGGATTACGTGTGGCGTCATTCATCATTAATAAGGAGAAGCTATGATAGCACGGTACACACGGCCTGAAATGGGCCGGATATGGACCCTAGAAAACAAGTATCTAAAATGGCTTGAAGTCGAGATCGCCGCATGCGAGGCATGGGCGGAGATCGGGGAAATCCCGAAGACTTCACTTAAGACAATCAGGAGAAAGGCCCGTTTTGACGTCGACAGGATCGACGAAATCGAGGTTACGGTGAAACATGATGTCATTGCCTTTCTGACCTCCGTGGCGGAAAACGTGGGGCCTGATTCGAGGTTCATTCACAAGGGCTTGACATCATCTGACATCGTAGATACCGCCCTTTCCCTTCTCATGAAACAGGCCTCGGACATTCTCATCAGGGATATAAAGGAGTTGATGGAAGTTCTGAAAGGGCAGGCGTTTAAACATAAGTTCATCCCTTGCATGGGCCGGAGCCACGGTGTTCATGCAGAGCCGATGACCTTCGGGCTCAAGTTTGCCCTCTGGTATGAAGACATGAAGAGGAATCTCGGCAGGATGATGCGGGCAAGGGAAGTCATCAGTGTGGGCAAACTTTCTGGCGCTGTAGGTACATTCTCCAACATTCCGACTGTTATAGAAGAAAAGGTCTGCAGACGGCTCGGCCTAAGGCCTGAACCGATTGCAACTCAGGTGATCCAGAGGGATAGACATGCTGAATACCTTTCGTCTCTTGCTCTGGTCGCAGCGTCCATCGAAAAAATTTCCGTGGAGATACGGCATCTCCAGAGGACCGAGGTCCTGGAGGCCGAAGAACCCTTCGGAGCTGGACAGAAGGGCTCGTCTGCCATGCCCCACA
>CAZNTS010000083.1:0-5785 GCA_964576045.1 uncultured Nitrospiraceae bacterium
GCAGCCGTTTCACGCAGGGCCTCAGCGGCGCTTGCAGCGCACGGGGGCGGTCGGGCAACCGATCCTCGCCGTCACCTGTCTTTGATAAGGCACGGCCTGTGATCAATCCGTCTGGTACGGGCGAAATCCCCGTATGCGAATCGTCATTAGTACCGTTTGAATGATGTCATGGATATCTGTCCATGTTTTCAGGAACGGTATTTCGACCACGACGAGTTGAGCATCATTGAACCCCTGCGCATTTCCGGCGGATACAGACATGACAGGGCGAGTTTCAGTTTTCAGCCAAGTGTTCCGGAAAGCGTCTCCATGTCAATGGACGTATATACTGCTGGCATCAACCATACCTTACTTCAAACGTTCCTATGTCTATGTGAGTTATGCCAGGAGTTTCAGATACCCGCTGCTGGACGAGCTTTTCAGTTATTTCAACAACACGATCAATACAGCCCTTGTTCCCCAGGTCTCGAACAATTTTGAAGCGGGAGTGAGGCATTATTTCAACGACTTTACTTATATGCATGTTAACACTTTCAGACTGGACACGAAAGATGAGATTTTTTACAATCCTGTGACCTTTCAGAATGAGAGCATGGATGGAAAGACGCGCAGGCAAGGCGTCGAAATATCCCTTGAGGCCAGGCCTGTAAGAGTGCTTACTGTTCGAGGCAGCTACACTTACATGAGTGCAAAGATCATGGAAGGCGTGTTTTCAGGGAGTGACGTGCCCAACGTGCCTAGCATAAGGCGACCATGGATGTGACGTATAGCATAACAGAGCACGCTTCAGCGATTCTTACCGGAGTATATATAGGGGAAAGGCCATTTATCAACGACTTTTCGAATGACTTTGGCAAGCAGGATGCCTACTTCCTGCTGAATGCTAAGTTCATCTCCCGTTGGAAATCCTTAAAAGCGTTCTTAGACGTAAACAACTTGACAGACAAGCAATACTCGGAATATGGGGTCGTAGGAGGAACCCCGCTCGAAAGGGCGTTCTATCCTTCTCCGGGAAGGAATTTCCTTGCAGGCATATCATTCGCGCTCTGATTTTGGTTACTCTTGAACTGCAGGGCGGGCATTTAAGGCGGAAGCGATGACATTCGGAAACAACATAATGTTTTCTCTCGTCGTGCACATGACGATTGTCATGACTGCTCTTGCTCTGGCCGGCAGAGACGCTGCTTTGCGCGTCCCCGAAAGATATGTCATCATAACCTTGATCGGTAACCCTGGTACGCGGCAGCAGGGTATGGGCGAAGAGCGGAAAGAGGAGCCTGCAGGGGAGTCATCGCGGACCATGTCAAAGAAGAGGCAGCAGGAACCTGCCGCGGACCCCGCTCCTGTTCCGGAGAGCAGAGAGTCAACGCCTGTCCCCCTCCCCGAGAAAATGAGTTTATCTCAGGATGGCGCTGGCCCCACAAAGGGCGAGCAGGCTGAAGCCATGGCACCAATTTGGGGAGATCAGGTTGGAGGATCCGAGAAAACATCTTCCGGAATGATGCACGCGGTTATCACAGGCAACGAAGCGGGAAAGGGCAGCCCGGGAGGAGGGAGAGAGAAGACGGCCGGGAGCGATGCTCAATATCTTAACGCAATAAGAGCTGCCATAGAGCGGGCAAAGATATATCCGGCCTTTGCGAAAAGGAGAAATCAAGAAGGTACTGTCGTTGCTGAATTCTCGATCAATGCCATAGGACAGCCGGAGAACGTGAGGGTAACAAAAAGCTCGGGGTTCAGCCTGCTCGATTGCGCAGCAAGGGATACCATTATAAGGGCCGCACCCTTCCCTGTGGTGGGCGGCAGGATAGAAGTGCTGATAAGCTTTGTCCTTAAATGAAAGCGGGGGCAACAAGAACCGCGTTTATCGGTTACAATATGCCTAATGCATCATCAAGGGGCTGACGGAGGGGAGATCGATGCGCAGAGGATATGTTCAGGTGTACACCGGCAACGGCAAAGGCAAGACCACTGCCGCACTCGGTCTTGCGTTAAGGGCTGCAGGCGCAGGCCTGAAGGTTCTTATCGTGCAGTTTGTAAAGAAGAAGAAATGCAGCGAACACAGGGTGCTCAAAAAATTCGGGAGTCTGATAACCATGAAACAGCATGGTAAAGGCTTTCTTCTCAAGAGGAAGGCGAACCGGTCGGACAGGGAAGGCGCACGAGCGGGCCTTGAGGCGGCAAAAGAAGCCATGCGATCGAAAGAGTACGATGTAGTAATACTGGATGAAGCGAACATTGCGGTGAAATGCGGGCTTCTAAACGCAGATGACCTTATGGAGGTCATCTCGGCGAGACCAGAAAGTATTGAACTTGTCATTACGGGCAGGTATGCCGACGCCCAAGTGGTCCGTGCGGCTGACCTTGTGACCGAGATGAGGGAAGTCAAGCACTACAGGAAAAAAGGGGTGGAGGCGAGAGCGGGTATCGAGTATTAGGGTGGCAAGTATCTGTATCATAGGGATGGGCTACAAGCCTTTGGACTCGAGGGCTAAGGAGGCCGTTCTCAATTCCGGCGTCATCCTAGCTTCCGGAAGGCTCTTCGAGATCCTCAAAAAATATGAGGAATTCGAAGCGGTAAAGGAGAAGGTGGAAGTCATCAATAATGTCGATGCGACAATGAACTTCCTCAAAATTCATCTGGGGCGCGCCGGACACGGACCAGCCGTGATCCTCGCATCCGGTGATCCACTGTTCTGCGGTATAGGCAGGAGGACCCTCGCGGAATTCGGAAAGGACATGGTCGAGATCATCCCGGACCTTTCGAGCCTCCAGATCGCTTTTGCCAGGATAAGAGAGCCGTGGGACGACGCCTTTCTGATGAGCCTTCATCCTGGTCCCGCCGGTGCAGGGGCCAAGGACCCAAAATACCGCATGAAGGACATTCCGTCACTCCTAAGAGAACATGAAAAGATCGGGGTTCTTACAGACAGTGAGAATAATCCTGCCAGGATTGCTGAGGAGATTTTGAGGTCGGATATTATCAGATATCCGAGATCGGCTGTCAGGATATATGTATGCGAGAGACTCGGATATCTCGAAGAGAAAATCACAGAGGGCAGCGCCAAAGATATCGCCACTATGGAATTCAGGGAACCGAACGTAGTAATTATATTGAGGTGTGCATGCTCGAAGTAATCAGGCGTAGAAGAAGCATCAGGTATTACCAGAAAAGAGATGTCGAGAAAGAGAAGCTGCGCGAGATACTGAGGGCTGCCATGTTCTCGCCCACTGCGAGAAACCTGAGGCCCTGGGAATTTATCTTGGTCACGGAACGCAAACTGAAAGAGCAGCTCTCTGTAGCGACCCCGTACGCTTCCTTTGCGAAGGAGGCACCAGTAGTGCTGGTAATATGTTATGACACCGACCGAGGCAGGAGGTTCAGGGAGGACTGTTCTATTTGCGCCGAGAACATCTATCTGGAAGCGGTGAATCAGGGGCTTGGCACCTGCTTCATACAGATAGCGGAGGGTACCGAGGGAGACGTGGGCGAGCCGGAAGAACATGTTAAGAAGGTCCTTTCGATTCCCTTGAATTGCCGCGTGCAATGTCTTCTCCCCATCGGGTATCCTGCGAGTTCTCCTATTCCCCATAGTGATGAGGAGCTTGAAGAGAGCAAGATACATTACGAAAGGTTTTGAGGCATCCCCGGCCGGTGTAAAAGTTACCCGGGTTCGTATATACTAAGTATATGCCTGTTTGAGATAAGGAGGTGATACGAATGTTCGAAGGACTTTTCCAGCCCATGCACTTGATAATTATCCTTGCGATCGCGCTGGTCATATTCGGACCCGGCAAACTTCCGCAGATCGGCGCTGGTATCGGCAAGAGCATTAGAGAGTTTAAGAAGGCCCTCTCCACTGACGATAAAGAGCAAGGCGCGGAGAATAAGCAGATCCCGCCGTCCGAGACCCCGAAAGAAAAGGTGTGACGGACTTTCTTCGATGGCAGGCACCCTGCGGGCACTTCGTAGTTAAGAAAGAGAAAGGAATTTCGTAAGTGTCAAAAAAAGAAAAACCCCTTCCGATGCCCCCAAAGACACCTTTCGGAACGCGGCGTTTTGAAGATAAGGAAGAGAACGCTCCACTGATGACAGACAGGATGGCCGCTGCGATGGCAGAGGGGAAATTGGACGAGTTTATCAAGGAAGAGATGCCTGACAACAAGTACGCCAGGGCCCTTGCCGAAATGATGATGGGTATGACCGGCATGACCCCTTGGAACAGTTTTCCCCTTACCGTAGGGGGTAAGACGGAGGATACCGAGCGGAGTGAAGATCATAAGCGGTCCGATAAGACGATTTCAGGAATTCAGGCGCCCGAAGATGTTATTCGAGCTGCCGGGACAGGTGACGTAAGAAGAGTGATGGAGGCTCTTGAGCGGGAGCACAAAAAACGGATGACCGGTACAGGGCCTGTTTCTGAGGCAGAAGAAAGGCCGGAGGTGCCATCAAAGCTCAGTGGTGCGGAAAAAGAGACGCTGGATCAGTTGATAAAGATTGCCTCTGAAAACAGTGTGAGCATTGACTGGATAGTATCAAGGGCACTCGCAATTTACGTCAAGGAATATCAGAGGACGGGACGTCTCTAGCAAGACAGGATTAAGCCGACCCGCATTTTACGGCATAGCGATAAATATCCAGCCATTCGTTGATCTTATTAGTTTATAAGTAATTCTAATTCGTTCTGACAATTTCTCTCTTGACAATTTTCCTGTGTTCTGATAAAAAAGGGGCGTTTCAGAGGGGAGAGAATTGCGCTACCTTTTTCCAGTGCTTTTTATTTTAATCTTATCTGTGTCCGCTGTGGCACAGACAGCGTATGATCAGTATATGTCGCAGGGAACGGCCAGCCTTGAGAAGAAGGACTATGATGCAGCCGAGGAGGCATTCAGAGCCGCTCTTAGGGAAAAACCGGATGACAATAAGGCTACGCTTTATCTAGGGATTGCACTCAACAAGAAGGGCGCGAAAGAGGCCGAGAGCTTACTGAAGAAGAGTCTTCTGATGAACCCGGCTGACCCCATGACGAACCTTCAGCTCGGACTTTATTATTTTAACAGATCCATATATCCGGAGGCGATGGACTATTTTGAAACTACCATCGAGCTTGCCCCGGGAAGCGAATACTCCTCCGAAGCCAGCAGATATCTTAAAGGACCTGCTCCAGCGGGGTCGCCACGCGGGTTGCTGGATATTGCGCTTGGAATGCAATATGACAGCAATGTAATTCTTGGTCCTGGCAATCAGCCTTTACCAGAGGGAATTTCGAGGAAATCGGACTGGCGAGGGGTGGTATATTTGAGAGGTCAGTACGATATCGTCTCGACACAGAACTTTAGACTCACGCCGAGCTATGCGGTTTACCAGAGCTTTCACACAAAGCTGACAGATTTCAACGTTAACGATCAGGTTGGTGGGATTGAAGCGGTCTATAGCCTATCCGATGTCGTAGCGTTGAAGGGAACTTATGCGTTTGAGTACGTTTTTGTGGGTGAGCATTCATACGACTTTTCACACACCCTTGGCCCTGCTGTGGTGCTGAACGAGGGCGGTGGTTTTTCGACCGGGGTGAATTACAGCTGGAGCAAGTTTCATTTCATGGACAGCGACCTGTTTACCAACAACTCGGACAGGACCGGTTTCAACAATCTTGTTGGGATTATCCAGAAGGTGCCGCTGGGCAGTGCGATGGAGCTTAGGGCGGGTTACACCTGTGACAAGGATAACACGAGGGATGATTTTTGGGCCTATAGTGGACACAGGGGCTTTGCGGGCCTGGCTATA
>CAZNTS010000084.1:0-12258 GCA_964576045.1 uncultured Nitrospiraceae bacterium
CGCTCGCTTTCATTGTAGTGATACTCAGTCGGCTCATATTCCACACCGCCTGTGGCGAGGATGATGGCCCCATGGTCTATAGTAGCGCCGTTGGTAAGTGTGGTCCTGTAATTCCCGACGAATCCTTCAGTCTTCTTAACCTCGACGCCCGCATAAATATTTATGCGTGCATGAACCATTACCTGTGAAATCTTCGTTTTCAGAAACTCTTGGACATCGTCACCCTCAAGGGTGCGGTAGACATTTTTCAGGATACCGCCAAGCTCGGGCTCTCTCTCGACAATGCTGACTTGGAAACCCTGATCAGCCAAAGCCAGTGAAGCCGTCATGCCAGCTATCCCTCCACCGATTATCAAGCAAGCAGGCGTCACGCTCACAGAGTCGGTCTTAAGGGGCTCCTGCAGCCTCGACTTAGCCACCGCCATCTTCACGATTTGAATCGCCTTCTTTGTGGCCGCTTCATTCTGACCTTTATGGCACCATGAGCATTGTTCACGGATATCGGCCAGGTCAAAGAGGTACTTATTCAGACCTGCCTCCCTGATCGTTTCCTGGAAAAGTTTCTCGTGTGTTCTGGGGGTGCAAGAGGCGATGACGACTCTGTTAAGGTTCTGTTCCACTATTGTATGCTTAATTATCTCCTGATTGTCTTGCGCGCAGGCATAAATAGTATTTGTTACATAAGTGATGCCAGGAAGGTCCTTCACAGCGTTAACCACTTGGTCTATCTCGACAGTCGAAGAGATATTGGTGCCGCAGTGGCAGACGAAGACGCCAATCCTTGGCTCTTCTCCCTCCACGTTTCTTTCAGGCGGCAGTTCTTTGGTGACAGTTTCGGTGCCTCTGGCGTCAGCAAGCAGTGCCATGGTCCCTCCTGCCACCGCGCTTCCCTGCATAACGGTCTCGGGAATGTCCTTCGGTCCTTGGTAAATGCCAGTCACAAAGATACCAGGGCGCGATGTCTCCACAGGGGCAAGGGGAGAGGTCTTTGCGAAACGGTAATCGTTCATCTCGATGCCGAAAGTCTTTGCGAATTGTTCGGCATCCTTGTGCGGTTGAAGGCCCACAGAGAGGACAACCATGTCATATGTCTCATCCATAAGCTTGCCGTCTTCAGAGGCGTACCTAAGGACCAGATCACCCGTGGTAGGCTCTTCCCGGACAGCGGAGATCATGGCACGCTGATACCTGACATTGTATTCGTTCTTTGCCCTTTCAACATACTTGTCAAAGTCCTTTCCGAAGGCACGCATCTCCATATAGAAGATGGTGGGCTTGATGTGGGCATCGTGTTCTCTGGCGATAATAGCCTGTTTAGTCGCGTACATGCAGCAGACCGAGGAGCACCACGGGTTCGCATTATGGGAATCCCTGGATCCCACGCACTGTATCCAGGCGACTTTCACGGGATATCTTTCATCTGAGGGCCGCTTCACGACTCCCTTGTAAGGACCTGAGGCGGAGAGGATGCGCTCGAACTGGACGGACGTCACGACATTTTTCCATCTGCCCAACCCAAGTTCGCCCCTCAAGCGGGCGTCATACCTCTCAAGACCAGGGCTGAGGATGATAGAGCCGACATTAAGCTCCATCTCTTTTCCCTTATCTTCATAATTGATTGCCTTTGCCTTACAGACCTTTTCGCAGACGCGACATTTGCCTGTGGTGAGGTAAATACACTTTGTGGCATCGATGGCCCTGGTGTTGGGGACAGCCTGCGGGAAAAGTGAATAAATAGCCTTGCGGACACCTAGTCCCTGATCAAATTCGCTCGCCACTTTTTTGGGACACTTTGCCTCGCAGTCTCCGCATCCGGTGCACCTGCCGGAATCCACATAACGGGGGGCCAGCCTTACCTTTACTCTAAAATCCCCTGCTTCTCCCTCCACCGATATGACTTCCGCAAGGGTGTGGATGTCTATGTTAAGATGTCGCCCGACCTCCACCATCTTGGGGGAGATCATGCACATGGAGCAATCGCCGGTTGGGAAGGTCTTGTCCAGCATGACCATGATGCCTCCGATGGAGGGCTCCCTCTGAACCATATGCACCCTGAACCCGCTGTCAGCGAGATCCAGCGCTGCCTGCATGCCTCCAACGCCGCCGCCTGCTATTAAGACCGAACCATGTTTCTTGGAAGAACCGTTGTTGCTCATATCAGTTTCAACTCCTTTAACAGTCCTATGGCATTCAAAAAATGCCTGTCGACCTGAAGCTGCTCGGGATCCATGCCCATGGCAATACCTAGGAGTTCCGTAATAAAGTAAACAGGCAGTCTCCCGGCAATACCATATTTTTCTCCCACACAATCCTGATAAGCGTCGAGATTCATCTGGCACATCGGGCAGGTGGTGACAAAGCAGTTCGCCCCCCGCGATAGCGCGTCCTTCATTATCCTTGACATGAGAAGAAGAGACTGGTCAGCATCATTCACCGCAGCGGAGGCTCCGCAGCAATCGGTCTTGTAACCCCAGTCAAGAGGCTCGGCACCCAAAGACTTGCATATGGTTTCCATGCCTTGGGGGTTTTCGACGTCGTCCGGTATATCCATATCACTCGGAAACCGCGTCAGGAGACACCCGTAATAACATGCCGGTTTGAGCCCTTCCAGCCTCTTGGTTGTTTTCTCTCCGATTTCACCCGATAGAACCTTCGGCGTTAGCGCTTCTAGAATACTCAGTATCTTTATCTTGCCGTCTACCTTCTTGGAAAGCCCTGCATTAATGGTCTCTTTTAGTCTTGAATCTTCAGCGAGTCTCTTCTTCGACACAAGCATGCGGCTGTAACAAGACGAACAGGGAATAACTATATCAGCAAGTCCGCTCGTGTCGGCAATGCCCAGGTTCCGGGCCGGAAGAGCGACCGAAAGGAAATCGTTCGTCTTGCTTGCAGAAGTAGCTCCACAACAATTCCAGTCTTCGATCTCCTTCAGCTCAAACCCCAGGCGCCTGAAGACCATCTTGGTCTGGATATCATAGAGTGCCGAAGAAGCATGCAAAGAACATCCTGGATAATACGCTATTTCCATAATGTGCTCCCCAAATATTAACCGGGTTTTCCCTTTGATTTCTTATAAAACTGTTTGACCTCTGAAAGTTGCCTCACCTTTTCGAGACCTATGTGCATCCTCCTCTTTTTTGTCATCGAAAGACCAAGTTTCACCTGGCTCTTCATCTCACCCAGAGCGGCGCTCAATCCTCCTTTTTTCAGGAGAGCAGCCATGTTTTTCATCTCGTAAAGACCCATGAACTCCAGCTCATGGACACGCCCGAGATGAGATACTGACTTGGTAAATGCATCGTGGAACGCCCCGACAGCAGGAATAAGAGGTTCGATATGGGCCTCCTTTGACATCTGTTTCAGGGTCTCGTTGATCCTTGCAGTCTGGATATTGTTCGGGCAGCGCGTTCCACAGGTATAACACGCAACGCATTTCCAGACTAGGAGATTATTAAGCGCCGCATTTTTCTCTCCCATTAGGACCATCCTGATCAGCCTGTCTGGTGTGACCCCCGACTCTTCGCCAACAGGACAGCCGGCCGCGCATCTGCGGCACTGATAACAGGCGAGCAGGTTCTGGCCTGATCGTGCCATTACTTCGTCCACAAGAGGCTTCGAAATCTCAGGGTCCAATTTGACCGGTGACAACATGTTTTCTCTCCTATTTTGGTTGGCTTTTAACACTAAACTAAGAAATTTCTCTACCGGCACTCAGAAAGTACACCTTTAATAAATATAGCATAACCTTTCTTTATTTATCTACTTGATACCTGTAGCTATCTTTGCCGATGTCACGGTGTTTTGCATGAGCATAGTGATGGTCATAGGCCCGACGCCTCCGGGTACAGGAGTGATCGCCCCGGCGATCTCTTTTGCCGCGTCGAAGTCAACATCTCCCTTAAGGATTGGCACCATCTTGCCTGTCTTTTCGCTCATTTTCTCACCAACGCGGTTGACACCGACGTCTATGACACAGGCACCGGGTTTGATCCATTCGGGTTTCACCAGATGTGGCACGCCTGCCGCAACGATAAGAATATCGGCGCGCTTACAGTGGGCCTCAAGGTTCTTGGTGCCGGTATGCACTACAGTGACAGTTGAGTTAGCGCCCCTGCCCTTTTGGAGCATCATATTGGCGATGGGCTTACCAACGATGTTCGAACGGCCCACAACCACGACCTCGGCTCCTGAAGTCTCGAACCCGGAACGGACGATCAGTTCCTGGATGCCAGCTGGGGTGCAGGGAAGGAACCTTGTCTCGGTTCCGCCTATCATCAGACGCCCGACATTGACTGGATGGAAACAGTCAACATCTTTGTCGGGATCTATCGCGGTAAGTACCTTTTTTTCATTTATATGTTTGGGCAGGGGAAGCTGGACAAGTATACCGTGTATCTTTGGATCCTTGTTGTACTTCTCGACGAGCTTCAGGAGGTCCGCCTCCGGAAGGTCCTCCGGCTGATCGTCCTGAATTGAATAAAAACCAAGTTCATGAGAAGTTTTCTGTTTGGCTGTTACATAGCTGATTGAGGCGGGGTTCTTGCCAACCAGGATTGTGACAAGTCCGGGGACTACCCCATGCTTGTCTTTCATCTCAAGGACTTCTTTCTTTAGCTCTTCTCTTATCTGGGCGGCTACTTCCGTTCCGCTTATGATTGTTGCAGACATGTCCTTTTTCCTCCTCTTTCTTATGCTTAGGGTGCAGATTGGCAGCTCCGAAGCTGATACCCGATTCTAATCGTTTTTCTTAATGAGCTGGAGCAACTCTTCCCTAGTACTTTGTTTTGTCCTGAATATTCCCCTTACAGCTGACGTGACGGTCCGGGACCCTGGTTTCTTGATGCCCCTCATGCTGATGCAGAGGTGTTCGGCATCTACAACAACCATACATCCCTTTGGCTTTAGTCGCTCCATAAGCAAATCCGCGAGCTGGGCTGTTAGGCGCTCTTGGACTTGGGGCCTCTTAGCGAATATCTCCAAGGCACGGACGAGAGCGCTTAACCCCACGATCCTGCCGCCTTCGGGGATATATGCGATATGTGCTTTTCCAGCAAATGGGAGTAGATGATGTTCGCACACCGAGTAGAAGGGTATATCCTTTAGGAGGACCATCTCGTCATGCTTTTCGCCCTCCATGCGTTTAAGAATCTCCTCAGGAGAGCAGACGAGACCCGAGAATATCTCTTCGTAGAGTTCGGCGATCCGCTCTGGTGTTCTTTTGAGTCCAGGCCTGTCCGGGTTCTCACCGATACCCTCGATAATAAGTCGCACACCCCGCTGTATTTTCTTGGTGTCCATGATTTAAGAAATTTATGGCGATTTTAACACTTCTTATAACCTATTGCAATGGGAAAATGGAGAAAGGACTGGATTCTCCCTTACCTATCCGCAATTCCGGCAATATCCTCTTATTTCTAGTGTATGCTTTACCCCTTCGAACTCCTCGGACCGGCAAAGTTCGTTCTGGATTGCTTCAAGTCTTGGCGAGAATACCTCGATGACCTTTCCGCATTTAATGCATATCAGATGGTCGTGGTGTCCATGACCAAAAGTATGCTCGTAATGGGCGTGCTTGTCATCTCTCTCGACCTGCTCGATAAGACCACTTTCCATGAGGAGCGGGAGGGTCCTATAAACTGAGGCCTTAGAGACCATGATCCGTTTGCTCCTCATTTTCTTAAGGAGATCTTCGGGAGCGAAATGACCATGGAAAGCGAAGACTTCACCTAGGATTCTTTGCCTTTCCTTGGTGAACTTGAGACCTTTTTTGTGGAGGAATGCCCGGAATATTTCTCTTTCCATACGTGTATTTTAATGAAAGTGGGACAGAGGATTCAACGTGCAGCACAGTGGAAAGGCCGAGATGCCTTGAAAGATACAGTTTGTTCTTATGCAATATGCCCTCTACCATATCTGCAGTGCGTCAATGGAAGAACAAAGGTCTCATTGAAAGCAGACAACGGACTTAACAAAAAAGTAACACAAATTTCATCACTCTTTAACAAATAAATGATTTGCTATGACCAAATTGCCACGCGCGATATACTGTGAGGTGCATTTTGCTGACCTTACGAGGTACCAGAAAACCCGGATTGATCCATAATCGGGATGGTTACTTAATTGATGAATCACGAGAACTCCCTGTTGCTCTTGGCACAGGGATGAATCGTTCCGCTTACTTTGTATTGAGAATTTCTGGTGCCGCATGCGGCATCAAATTGGCTAAACGCCCTACGCTCTCGGCGCAGGGATAGTCAATTTGAAAGAAATTCTTTACGTGTATCGACATTTTGATAAGGAGTTACGATTTGTATGAGCCTTAGAATTTTTTTCACGATCGCGCTTGCGGCTTTTATATGCACAATCTTTGGATGTGGGAGCGGTGGTAGTCGAGACGGCTCTGGCAACAGCGGCACGGTTTCCAGTAACGATAACATTCCCACTCCAATTGGTGCTGGAAAGTATCACTCAGTCGCCCTGAAAAGCGATGGCACAGTTTGGACCTGGGGGGACAATTATTACGGGCAGTTGGGTGACGGTTCCTCCGACTCAAGCAGTGACGCGCCAGTACAGGTAAGCGGTCTTGCGAAGATCACCGCTATTACTACGGGCGACTTTCACACACTGGCCCTGAAGAGTGACGGCACGGTTTGGGCCTGGGGGAGAAACAACTTTAGCCAACTCGGGGACTACTCCTCTTGGCCTACGCGGACTATGCCTGTTCAGGTGGTGGGCCCAAAGGCAAGCGGCTTTCTTGCTGAGGTTGCTGCTATTGCTGGAGGAGGCTCTCACACAGTAGCGCTGAAGAGTGACGGAACGGTCTGGACATGGGGGAGTAACGGGAACGGACAACTGGGTGACGGAACCACAGCGGACAGTGCAACGCCTGTTCAGGTGATTGTTTTAACCGGGGTTGTCAGCAGTGCTCGGGCGGCAGATATACATACGTTACCGTGGAGGGAATAATAGTCACAGACTACCAGTTCGTTATAGTTCCAGCACTATGTGGGTCCGAGGCCCAACGATAGCTGCCAGCTTTTAAATAGTTCAGCAGGTAATTGCAGTTCCTCACCCCTCGCGCGGATGTTGGGTATTCAAATATGACTTCCATTGCTCGGTCCGACGAGAATCGTTTCCAATAATCGTAATGAGCTTGCCGGATATGGAGGGTCAGTTCCTTGAAGTCAGGGCAATTTTTTCCCCATCAAAGCCCTTTGCACTTGCAAGTCTCAAAAAAATCAATCGGGCAAAGCATGATATAAGTCATTCTATCCCATGCACCGAATGATTCCATCGTCTGTCACGATAATGTGGACCCTGATGTCATGGTTATCATGAGGGATCGAATCAACAACCTGTTCCTTGTAGGAAAGAGCTATTAGGGGTATCTTCCGATTGAGGCGGGCAAGTAGTTTGTCATAGTATCCTCCACCGTAACCAAGCCTGTTGCCACTCCGGTCAAACGCGACACCGGGCAGGATCACGAGGTTGGCATCATTGATGTCCCTTTTTCTTTCCGGGTCGACAGCCGGCTCAGAAATGGTCATATAGCCTGGAGAGAGTTCAAGCAGACTCTTGATTTCGAAGAGCCGTAACTCCCTGCTGTGCACGTCCACCGACGGCAGCAGTACGTTCTTTTCGCGCCTGAGAGCCTCTTCAATCAGCGATGAGGTCGAAACCTCGGAACGAAAGGACGCGAAAAAAAAGACTACCCCTGCCTGATGGAATTCAGAAAGTGAAAGGAGCGCTTCCTGAATCAGAAGGTCTTTTTTCTTTCTTGCCCCGATCTCGATGGAGTCGCGCCTCCCGAGGATATCCTGTCTGATTCGGGCTTTCTCATCCAAAAGCGTCTATCCTGTACTGCGCTCCAGGGCTTCTTTGATCTTTGAGACATCTGCTACCGCACCCTTTATGGTAAAAGGAGTGACGCCCGCAATGTCGGACTCCATTATATCATGACTGAAATTGATCGAGCCCAAAATATGTGCATCGGGCAAGAGTCTTCTGATGAATCCGAGGTCATCTTCTCCCCTCACCTTATTCGCCACAACAAAGACCCTCTTCACGCCCAGCCCCTTTGCCATCTCCTTTACCGTATTAGCGGTCTGGATACTTCTCTGTCCTGGTTCCACTACCACTATAAAGGCATCAACAGCCTCCGTGGTGCCCCTTGTAAGGTGCTCTATCCCAGCCTCCATGTCCACAATCACGATCTCATGCCTATCCACCACGAGGTGTTTGAGGAGTCTCCTCAAGAATACGTTTTCGGGGCAGTAACAACCGGACGCTGCCTCCTTTGACTTGCCTGTCACGAGAAGCAATATGTTATTGAAACGGTATCCACATTCCTCCGGGATGTCATCCACCTTTGGATTCAGCTTGAATACACCGCCGCTTTTCCCCGGCCGCGCGCCCATTCGCTCCTCGATGAGATCGCTCATCTCGGCAAGCGGCCGGACTTTTGCAGCGGCCTCCAGCGGGACACCCAGAGCAGCCGCCAAGTTGGCATCAGGATCGGCATCGACGGCGATGACTCTTTTTCCCTCGGAGGCGTATAAGTGACTTAGAATGGCTGATAGCGTAGTTTTGCCGACCCCGCCCTTACCTGTAATGGCGATCTTCATGTTGTTAGTATACCAAAAATCTCTCCAGCTACTCTTCCCATTTGCGCTTCTTTGTGTCTGCATGTGTTGAGGTTGGCCTGGCTGGTTTATGCCATCCCGCTTTCATTGACACCCATGAATTCGTCCTGATATACTGACATTGCAACTTCAAAAATAGAATAAAAATCAGGATAGATGGCGCCTCTTGCGAAACCATTTAGACCACAGAGAACACATAGTGAAATAAGGACGATTTCACAGAGCAATTCATTGATTTTGAGGGTTTTTCCCCTTTACGGTTCTCTTTGGTTTTTCCCGCGCCCTATGCCTTTGGGATTTTGCAGGGGTGTTGACTGACTTCTTATGCGTAAACTGTGCGCACCTGGTTTCTCCGGTGTTACATAATCCTATGACAATGACAAAACAACCACGCTACCTGAAGTAAGGAAATAATGAGCCTAGTCGGACGGTTAGAAGACCTCTCGCTCTCGGACATTTTTCAGATCTTGAGCGTTGGGAAGAAGACGGGCACTCTTCTAATAAGTAGTGATGAAGGGAACGCCTTTGTAGTATTCAAAGGTGGGCTCATTGTGAAAGCTGAGACGAGTACGCTGGGTGGCAGCATAGGGTCCGACCTTCTCAGGAAAAACATGGTGAAAGAGCAGCTTCTTGCCATGGCCGTCGAAGTGAAGAAAAAGCTTCCCTCCAAGTCTATTGCCGAAATACTCCTTGACCTTGGGTGCGTCAGCAGGGAACTCCTCGATAAAATTACCAAGAAACGGATCGAAAAGGTTGTGTATCACCTTCTGCTTATGAACCACGGCGACTTCAAGTTCGAGCTGGACAACCTTGACCCGGGAGGTATAGAGGGCGTTGAAGATACGGGTTGGGAGGTTTCGAAGGGGATCAGCGCGGAATATCTTCTCATGGAAGGCGCAAGGGTGCACGATGAAAGGATGCAGAAAGAGAACTTGGAGGGTATTTCGGAAGAGGAGGGGGCTGATGTATGGGAGGATGGCTGGGGCGGAAGTGCGCAGGCTCCCGAAAGAAAGGACATCTCTGCTCTAAAGTCCCTTACACATGAACTGAGGTTCCCCAACTCAACTTCGGAGATAACCCTGCTAATCCTCAGGTTCGCGAGCGATATATTCCAGAGAGGAGTTCTGTTTATGGTAGGCGAGGATGAACTGACCGGTCTCGGACAGTTCGGTCTCGAGATTGAAAGGGCCGACGAAAGGATACGGGAGACCGTTTTACGGTTCGGGAAGAGTCCTTTTCTCAAGGGGATAGTGGAGCGTGGACAATCTCACAAGGGCAGGTTCGAAAGAGATTCGATAACCGAGACCCTTGTGAAAGAGCTTGGAGGAGGATGGCCGCTGGAGGTTATCCTGTTCCCGGTAATCACGGAGGGCAAGGTCGTTGCTCTGCTTTATTGCGATAACGCACTCTCGGGCGACCCGTTTTCAGAGACAGAGGGTCTCGAAATTTTCATTAGCCAGGCGGGCCTTGCGCTTGAAAAAACGCTTCTCCAGAGAAAGCTGCTTGAAATGCAGAAGGCAGTACCGAAGGTTCCTCCCCCGGAAATTTGAGTGCGAAATGAACGCTAATGATTTTTTTGGTTCCATTTGATACAATTACCTACGATGCGTGAGCGCATACCCGTGGTTACAGTCGCGAGCAAAGGGGTTTATCTTTTCCGGCGGGAGGAAAAGTGAAGTCGGTTCTTATTGTTGAGGATTCAGCTACCACAAGGGCGATGATAAAAGCTGTAATCGAGGACATGGGGGAAGACTTCACAACATTCGAAGCCGACACAGGCTTTGAGGCGCTTAAGCTGCTCCCGCAGCAACCTTTGGATCTCATCATCACCGACATAAACATGCCCGATGTGAACGGGCTCGAGCTAATCAATTTTGTAAAGAGCAACCCGAATTATAGCCACATTCCCATAATCATAGTCACCACCGAGAGGAGCACCGAGGATAAAGAACGCGGCCTGGCTTTAGGAGCTAGCGCTTATGTGACGAAGCCTTTTCGGGCGGAAGAACTCAGGGAAGCGATCGGCAATACATTCAACCTATGAAATCTTCCAAGAAGGAATTTATCGCGGAGGCGGGGGAGCTCATCGAAGAAGCCGAGCGGCTCCTGATCGAGATACAGGAAACTTTTGCTGCGGGCATCAACCCCGACACGATAAACGCCCTCTTCCGTGCCATACATACGATAAAGGGAATCTCCGGTCTTTTCGGTTTCAAAGACGTGGCGGATTTCAGTCACGCATTCGAATCCTTGCTGGACGATATGAGGCTTGGGAAGATTGAAGTCTCCATGGAACTTGTAAGGTTTCTGTTCAGCAACAACGATATTATCAGAAACGTCTTGGAGGATATTGAAAGAGATAGGGCAATAGACTTATCGGAACATTTAAAAAGGGTCGAAACTTTCAGAGAATCTGCGAAGGGTCTGAGGGGAGCCGAGAAGACGGAGGATCTAATAGGCAGGATCGACCCTTCCATTCTGAAGGTTCTTTCGGAATATGAAGAGCACCGGCTCAAGACAAACATAAAGGAAGGCAAGGGCATTTATCTCGCGAAGGCGGTCTTTAGCCTCACTGATTTTGATACTGCGCTGAATGAGCTGACCTCGCGCATAAAGTCGTGCGGGGAGCAGATCTCCACCCTCCCCACGTCTACCGATCTTCCCCCAGATGCAATAGGGTTTAACGTTCTCTTCGGAAGCGGAAAACCGCCGGAAGAGATCACACAGGTCCTGAATTTCCCCCCGGATGAACTAATCTCGCGCAGGATGGAGGCCGCAGCTGTTCTTCCAGTCAAGACGCAGGAAACATCCATAAGAAGCACAAGCACATATGTACGCGTCGATATAGAGAAACTCGACAGAATCCTCAATACAATAAGCGAGCTTAACCTAGCCCGGTCCGCCACAAACAGGATAGCAACAGAGATGATGGAGAATTACGGGCACACTCCGCTTGTGGTCGATATTTTCAAGATTTCACAGACCTTTGAGAGAAGGATAGCAGATCTGAAGGAGCAGGTTCTTGAGATAAGGATGATACCCGTGGGACAGATATTCGCCAGGCTGGGTCAGGTTGTCAGGCGTTATTCCCGCGATTCAGGGAAACAGATGGATCTCACCCTTTACGGGGAGGATACGGAGATTGACAAGTACCTGGCCGAAGAGATAGTGGACCCCCTAATGCATATTGTCCGGAACGCTATTGACCACGGCATTGAGACTGCCGAGGAAAGAAAGAAGGCGGGCAAGAAGGAGACGGGGACGATAATATTGAAGGCCTTTCAGAGGGGAAACCATGTAGTGATTGAGGCGAGGGATGACGGGGCGGGGATCGATTTGGAAAAGGTGAAGAGGAAGGCATTCGAGAAAGGGTTCCTCATCCAGGATAGTGGTCTCAGCGATCGCGAGATACTTGATTTCATTTTCATGCCTGGATTCAGCACGAAGACGGCAGTGAGCGAGATTTCCGGGAGGGGCGTCGGAATGGACGTGGTCAAGGAGAAACTCTCGACCCTTGGTGGGTTTGTGGAAGTAGAGACCTATAAAGGGAAGGGGACTGCGTTCGTCCTCACCGTGCCCATTACCCTTGCTATTCTGAAGGCTTTGATGGTGCGAA
>CAZNTS010000085.1:0-4172 GCA_964576045.1 uncultured Nitrospiraceae bacterium
AGCACCCGGGACGCCTCACTCTGAAGTTGCGGCTTTTCCCTTGTCTGGAAGGAACAGGAGGGTCAGCATGCCGGGGACGGTGAGAAGGCAGACAACCGAAAAGAAAAGGGGATAACCAAGTTTCTGCTGGACCCAGCCTGAAATGAACCCTGGGAGCATCATGCCTGCGGCCATGATACCTGTGGAGATGGCGTAGTGGGATGTCTTGTACCTGCCTTCGGCAGAGTACATTATATAGACTGTAAAGACGGTGAACCCCATGCCGTAACCAAACTGTTCCAGTACTACCAGCGGATAGACCATCGCAAGGGAGGGCTGTGCCCATGCCATGTATAGAAAGAACAGATCCGGCAGATGCATGCTGATCACAAGCGGCCAGATGCACCGGCGGAGCCCGTACCGGGATATGAGCCATCCGCCGAGCACGCTACCCAGAACCAGCGCGATAATGCCAGTCGTCCCATAGACTAGCCCTACTTCCGATGTGGCTAGCCCTAGTCCTCCGGCACTCCGTCCATCCAGCAGAAACGGCGAGACCAGTTTAAGCAGCATGGCCTCACCTAAACGATAAAACAGTATGAAGGCCAGGAACACGCCTATCCCTTCCTGCCGAAAGTATGCGGCAAAGACTTCCTTGAATGTCGGTCTTTGGATGCCCCCCGAAGCCACGCTGCGACGGTCGGCCGCCGGGTACGGAAGAACCGCATAATGATAAAGGCAGATGATCATAAAGATTACACTGCTGACACTCAGCACCGTCATCCAGCTGATACTGATGCTTCCAGTTGAGGTCTCGACACGCCCTGCAAAATAGACCAGGAACCCTGAGCCGAAGATCATCGCCAGCCGATAAAAGCCTGACCGAAGCCCGGCAAAAAAGGCCTGCTCTTTACCATTAAGCGCGAGCATGTAATACCCATCGGTGGCGGTATCATAAGTCGCAGAAACAAAAGCACCTGCCATGAATGCTGCCAGAGACGGAAAAAAGAAGTCAGGCCTGCCGACCGCGTAGGCAATGAGGCCGATGTCCAGTGCCATGGCTACCTGGGCCGCAAGAGCCCATGTTCGCTTGGTCCAAGTAAGGTCCAGGACCGGCGCCCAGAACATTTTTATGACCCAAGGAAGGTAGAGCCAGCTGGTCCAAAAGGCAATGTCGGCGTTGCCCACACCCATCTTCTTATAGAGAATGACCGAAACCGTGTTGATGAGGACGTAGGGCAGACCCTCACCAAAGTAGAGCGTTGGTACGAAAAGCCATGGACTTCGCTCTGAGATTCGTGGTGGCGTCATGCAGGGAAGGATATCAGATTAGGAAGGAATCATCCAGCACCATGAATAGGGAAACTCCTTTAGCCTGCCTTCCGGGGCAGGTACCTCCTCTGCCTGACGGCCTCGAAAAGGCATATCGCTGCTGACGCGGAAACGTTGAGGCTTTCCGCTCTGCCCGGTATGGGGACACTCAGATTCATGTCGCTTTTCTCCCTGAGATAATCGCTCACCCCGGCAGCTTCATTGCCGAAGATGAATGCCGTGGATTTCCTCAAGTCCGCATCGTAAATGCTCTCTGATGCATGTGCATCCGCAGCAACGATAGTTATGGAGCCCTTCCTGAGCCAATCAACGGTCTGCACCGGACCTGCGAATACCACGGGGATATTGAAAATGCTCCCGGCTGTAGCACGGACCGCCTTTGGCATAAAAGGATCGCATGTCCCTGGCAGGATGATCAGCGCATCAGCACCGGCGGCATCAGCAGTCCTTACGAGGGTGCCCAGGTTTCCCGGGTCCTGTATGCCGTCACAAATTACGACCATAGAGTTGTCTGATGCCACTAACTCGGAGAGCTGACGTGCCTTAACAGATATGTCAGCCACGATGCCCTGGGGTGTCTCCGTATCCGCCAGTTTGGAGATTATCTGCTCTGTGGTCTCTATCAAATCAGCTGCTTTCTTTGAGACCTGCGTCAGGAAATGCCGGCTCTTTCCGCGGTAATCTTCCGTAAAAAAGACCGTACCGATATTGGCTCCGGACGCCAGCGCCATTTCGAGGAGACGAGGCCCTTCAACCATGAGAGCATTCTGAGGTCGTAATTTCTTTTCCTTCAAGGCCTTTACGATAAGCGGGTTGGATGTGCTTGTGATTTTCTTGTACCGCATAATTCCTAGAATATCAGATATGTTTTCAATTATACATCACGTCCTAGCGGCGAGCTGAGATGCCGCCCGGCAGTCCAGTCTGATATAATTCACGCGTGATACGATTTGACATCCATAAGGTCTGGCCTCTTTTGAAAAGGCAGGTCAATGGCCTTCGCGTCCCCTGGCTCGAAACCATGGCGTCAAGGAAGCGGGACCCCTTCAAGATACTTATCTCGTGCATCCTGAGCTTGAGAACTCAGGACAGGACAACTGGAGAGGCTTCCGAAAGGCTTTACCGGCTTGCCTCGACACCGGGGGAGATGACGAGGCTTCCGGTAAAAACAATAGAGAAGGCGATCTATCCGGTGGGCTTCTACAGGGTAAAGGCAAAGACGATCAGACTATTGAGCAGTGATATTCTGGATAGATTTAAGTCAAGGGTGCCTTCCGAAATCGACGAACTGCTCACTCTGAAAGGCGTCGGCAGGAAAACAGCGAACCTCGTCGTGACACTCGGGTATGACAAGCCAGGCATATGTGTTGACACTCATGTGCACAGGATTACAAACCGATGGGGATATGTCAAAACAAAGACGCCGGAAGAAACAGAATTTGCACTAAGAAAGAAACTGCCTCCTGAATACTGGAAAGAGATCAACGGCCTCCTAGTGGCCTTCGGTCAGAATGTCTGCAAGCCCGTCTCTCCTTTGTGCAGCCGTTGTGATCTTAACAGCTTCTGTGCAAGAACCCGGATCGTCAATCACCGTTAGCCCGCCTAACACTCCTTACCGAAATCAATAATAAATTGAAAACCTAGAAATTTGAAGCAATCAGCCAGAATTCTTTCAAAAGAGGCAGTTTATTTTGCCCTGAGCCGGATTCTGCCCGTCATAATGCTCAAGGCTAAAAGTTTCACAGTTGCTAATATTAGCAATATACTATATAGTTGAATTAAGTTTCGATATAAGTTCCCTTTATACCGGGACTATTAAGTTTAGAAACGAAAGGAGTGGTGATAATGTCAGACACAAAAACGATAAATCAGAAAGACGGTATGACGGCCATTTCCTTGGCAGGGATCGTCGTGCTCGTCCTTGTGATGCTTGTCGCGGTATTGCACGCAAGCGCGACCATCGCCAGCCAGAGTGCGGCATCCCTCAAGGGAGAGGTAGTAGCGGTTAATACCTATGACAGGACTTTGACCGTGAAGCCGCTCGAAGCACAGGAATCAGCCTCGTCAGCAGACTTGCTGGTCTTCGACTTAGATAAGGGAACAAGTGTGACAAGCTGTGCAATGAACAAAACCATCCAAGATATCATGATCGGCGAGAAAGTGACAGTGGCATATCACGAAGCAGACGGCAGACTGTATGCCGATGCTATTGATATACCCACGGTTATTCTCGCCTGTTATGATGAATGAGAAGTGTTACGCTGACGTTCTCACGACAGAGGGCGCCGGAGGATCCGGTGCCCTCTTTGAACACTCTAGCGCAGAAAGCGGGAGAGAGTGAGCATTCTCTAATGGTCCCTATCCGATCAGGCCGAAGTCCTTCATCGTCTTCCTGAGTTTCTCTTTATTGGGGTCCGACATCTCACAGAGTGGAAGCCTGAATTCCTCACGTATTCTCCCCATCAAGGCGAGGCCCGTCTTTACCGGGATCGGGTTCGTCTCAATGAACATAGCCTGGTTCAAAGGTTCCAGTCTGTAGTGAAGGACGCATGCCTCTTCGTGTTTTCCTTCCTTCCAAAGCCTGCACATGTCGGAAACCTCACGGGGCGCAATATTGGCGGTAACCGAGATGACCCCTTTCCCTCCGAGGGCAAGCAGTGGCAGTGTGGTAAAATCGTCACCGGAGATGACAGCGATACGGTCGCCGCACAGTCTGATCACCTCGCTTACCTGCTTCATATCACCGGTCGCCTCTTTGATGGCGACGATGTTCTTGATCCCGGAAAGTCTCGCCACCGTAGAGGGCAGAATGTTAACTGCCGTCCTTCCAGGGACATTATAGATGGCAAGTGGCATCTTTA
>CAZNTS010000086.1:0-7534 GCA_964576045.1 uncultured Nitrospiraceae bacterium
ATGCACTTCCGTTGAACGAGATCCCTCTCGGCACGTTCATCCATAACATCGAGTTGCAGCCAGGGGGAGGTGCAAAACTCGTGCGCAGCGCGGGATTGTCAGCACAGCTCATTGCGAAGTCCGAAGACTACTGCCATGTGAAGCTCTCTTCCGGGGAGGTCCGGCTCGTTCCTTCATCATGTGCGGCGACAGTGGGACAGGTGAGTAATCCCGAGCATGAGAATGTCTCTTATGGCAAAGCCGGAAGGATCCGCTGGCTCGGAAAAAGACCTCATGTGAGAGGTGTCGCGATGAACCCGATAGACCATCCTCTAGGCGGCGGAGAGGGAAGGAGCTCCGGAGGCAGGCCCGCATGCTCGCCGTGGGGAAAACCCGAGGGCGTGAAGACGCGACAGAACAAGAGGACGGACAAATTCATTGTGAAGAGGCGAGGAGGTAAGTAAATGCCAAGGTCCTTAAAAAAGGGTCCTTTTGTGGATGAAAAGCTGATGAAGAAGGTCAGACAAATGATGGAGTCCGGGGAGAAGAAGATCATTAAGACATGGTCGCGCCGTTCTACCATCGTGCCTGATTTCATAGGAGTAACTTTTGCCGTCCATAACGGCAAGAAGTTCATCCCGGTGTACGTCACTGAAAACATGATCGGTCACAAACTCGGTGAGTTCTCACCGACGAGGACTTTCAAAGGCCATTCCGGCGCGGAAAAGACTGCTGCAAAGGGGTAATGTATGGAATCCAGTGCCACATTGAGATATGCGAGAATAACCCCGAGAAAAGCAAGGCGGGTTGTCGATTTGATCAAGGGCAAGAAGGCCGGAGACGCCCTGATTGCCCTGAGGTTCATGCCGTACCGGGGGGCTCATTTTGTAGAGAAGATACTGAAGTCGGCCATGGCCAATGCAGAGCAGAAAAAATCAGCGAATCCCGAGGCGATGGTGATAAGCAAAGGATATGTTGACCAGGGACCGGTGATGAAGAGAATGGAGCCAAGGGCCATGGGAAGGGCGAACGTGATACGGAAGAGGACAGCGCACATCACGCTGGTTTTATCTGGAGAATAAAGGAGGTAAGTCTTGGGTCAGAAGACGCATCCGGTCGGTAACAGGATAGGTATTACAAGGTCATGGGATTCGAGATGGTTCCTGAAAAAGGGGTACTCAGACCAGTTGATAGAGGATATCAACATACGGAAGCTGATAAAAGAAAAGCTCTTCCATGCAGGCGTTGCACGCATTGAGATCGAGAGAATGGGTCAGAAGATAAGGATCATTATTCATACTGCAAGGCCGGGCATCATAATCGGCAAGAAAGGCGCTGAAGTGGAGAAGCTTCGGAAGGAGCTTGAGGCCCTGGCGGGACGCGAGGCTGCCATCGATATTAAGGAGATAAGGAAACCCGAGTTGGATGCACAGCTCGTAGCTGAGAACATTGCTCTGCAGTTGGAGAAGCGAGTGGCTTTCAGAAGGGCCATGAAAAAGGCGGTGGCGTCCGCACTGAGGTTTGGAGCGCTTGGAATAAAAGTCGGCTGCGCCGGAAGGCTAGCAGGTGCGGAAATTGCGAGGTCTGAATGGTACAGGGAAGGCAGGGTCCCCCTTCATACGTTCAGAGCTGATATAGATTTCGGTTTTGCCGAGGCTCGGACTACGTACGGAAAAATTGGCGTGAAGGTCTGGATTTATAATGGGGATGTTCTTATCGAGCCGCACCGGACCGGCGAAAGCCAGGCAGCGTAAGGTTCTGAAGAGGTGATCGAACAATGTTGATGCCGAAGAAAGTCAAGTTCAGGAAGATGCAGAAGGGCAGGATGGCCGGCAAGGCCTACAGAGGCTCTCAGGTCTCATTTGGCGAATTTGGGCTGAAGGCCCTTGAGCCGGGCTGGGTTTCTTCTAGGCAGATTGAAGCCGCCAGGATAGCCATCACACGGCATGTAAAGAGAGGCTGCAAGGTTTGGATCCGGTTATTTCCGGATAAGCCGATCACGAAAAAACCCGCGGAAACTAGAATGGGAAAGGGTAAAGGATCCCCCGAATACTGGGTGGCCGTTGTAAAGCCGGGTAGGATGCTCTATGAGATGTCGGGAGTGCCTGAAGATGTCGCAAAGTCGGCTCTCCGGCTCGCGTCGTTCAAGCTGCCTATCGCCACAAAATTTGTTAAGAGAGAGGAAACAGTCGCATGAAGCCCGCAGCGATACGAGCATTGAGCATGGATGAGCTGAAACAGAAGGAGCAGGATCTCAGGAAGGAGCTGTTCAATCTCAGGTTTCGTCTTGCAACGGGCGAGGTCGAAAATCCGATGCGAATCCGTGGCATCAGGAGGGACATTGCCAGGGTACTTACCGTGATGGCCGAGATAAAAAGAGGGAAATAATTATGCCGAAGAAGATCTATACGGGAAAGGTTTTGAGCGATAGGATGAATAAGACCGTGGTAGTGGGAGTCACGAGGCTATACCAGCACCCGGTTTATAAGAAGACAGTGAAGAAACTGACAAAATTCAAGGCACATGACGAAGACAACAGGTGTAAAGTGGGCGACCTGGTATCCATTATTGAGACAAGACCGCTGAGCAAGGAGAAAAGATGGGCGGTGCTTGAGGTCATAGAAAGGGCATAAGGGGTTACGGGAAATGATTCAACCAAGAAGCATACTCGAGGTGGCTGACAATTCGGGAGCAAAAAGGGTCCAATGCATAAAGGTTATGGGCGGCTTTCACAGGAGGTATGCAAGGCTTGGCGATATTGTGATGGTGAGCGTGAAGGAAGCTATTCCTGAGAGTAATGTCAAGAAGGGCGAGAAGGCTAAGGCAGTGGTTGTAAGGACAAAGAAGGAACACCGGAGGCCTGATGGTTCTTATATAAGATTTGACCAGAATGCAGTTGTGCTTATCAATGCTCAGAACGAGCCGATCGGCACCAGGATATTCGGGCCTGTGGCCAGAGAACTAAGATGGAAAGAGTTTATGAAGATCATATCACTAGCACCCGAGGTGCTTTAATATGCTGGCAGTTCATAGCACATCTCTAGTTCATTGTTCTATGAGCTATCAGCCATGGGCTAATATGCGGAGGTTATAGTGGGGTTAGGTATCAAGAAAGAGGATACAGTTATGGTGATGGCGGGCAAAGAGAAAGGCAAGAAGGGAAGAGTGCTCTCTGTAATGCCGACAAAGTCTAAACTGATTATCGAAAAAGTGAATATTATAAAACGACATATGAAACCCAGTAGGAAGTACGCGCAGGGCGGCATTATTGAAAAAGAGGCGCCCATTCATATTTCCAATGTCACCCTTGTCTGTCCTAAATGCGGCAAGCTGACCGGGATCGGTAATCTTGTTATGGGGAGTGGTAAGAAGACGAGGGTATGCAAGAAATGTAAGGAGGTTATCGATCAGTAATGGCTCCGAGGCTGAGGGAAAAATACAAGGATGTTGTGGTGCCTGGGTTGATGAAAGAATTTTCCTACGCAAACATCATGCAGGTTCCTAAGGTGAAGAAGGTGGTGGTGAATGTCGGTCTCGGTGAGGCAATTCAGAATATAAAACTACTGGATGCTGCTCAAAAGGAATTGTCCGTCATCACGGGACAGAAGGCGGTAACGACGAAGGCAAAGAAATCTATCGCGGGATTTAAACTGAGAAAGGGAATGCCCATCGGATGCAAGGTTACACTAAGGGGTGACCGGATGTACGAATTCCTTGACAGGCTCATAAGCGTGGCACTACCCAGGATCAGGGATTTCAAGGGTGTTTCTTCTAGAGCGTTTGACGGCAAAGGCAATTATTCTCTCGGGATAAAAGAACAATTCATATTCCCTGAGATCGATTATGACAAGGTGGAAATGGTCCACGGTATGGATGTAGCGATATGTACCTCATCTAGAACAGACGCTGAGGCCAAGGCACTGTTGCGTCACCTCGGGATGCCCTTCAGGAAATGAGCAGTCTGCATGATGAGAGAAGGCGCCAAATATGCAGGTTTAGGACTGTGCGTGCAGGAAAGATAATCGTCAATCTTTTAGAGAGGTGAAGATGGCAAAACAATGCAAGATAGAGAAACTCAAACTGCCTCCCAAATTCGGGGTAAGGAGTTACAACAGGTGTAGGGTATGCGGGAGGCCTCGCGGGTTCCTGAGAAGATTTGGATTATGCAGAATATGTTTCAGGACACTTGCGCTTCGGGGGCAGATTCCCGGGGTGACAAAATCAAGCTGGTAGAGGTGAGTTAATGGTGACTGACCCGATTGCAGACATGCTCACGAGGATAAGGAATGCGGCTCTCATCAAGGCTGAAAAGGTCGACATTCCAGCTTCGAGGATCAAGCTGGAGATAGCCAAGATCCTTAAAGAAGAAGGGTTTATCAGGGCGTATAAGATATTGAAGGATAAGAGGCAGGGTATTCTTAGATTGACTCTCAAGTATACCGATAGTGACAACGTGATATCCGGGCTAAGAAGGGTGAGTAAGCCCGGACGCAGGGTATATGTCGGTAGCAAGGAGATTCCCAGGGTGATGGGAGGGGTCGGAATCGCTATCCTCACTACGCCACGAGGGATAATGAGCGATAAGGCCTGTCGTCTTGAGAGTGTCGGTGGCGAGGTTATCTGTTACATATGGTAAGGAGAAATAGAGATGTCGAGGATCGGTAAAAAACCCATAGATGTCCCTGGCGGGGTGGACGTGAAACTTGAGGGGAATAACATCAGAGTAAAGGGCCCGAAAGGCGAATTGCTCTGGAATTATCCCGAAGTCATGCATATTGCGGTGGATAAGGGTAAAGTACTGGTGAAACGCGAAGGGGACTCAAAAACTGAGAGGTCGATACACGGACTTACGAGGAGCCTTGTTGCAAATATGGTCACAGGGGTATCTCAGGGCTACCAGAGGGTTCTTGAGATAACTGGAGTCGGATACCGCGCGCAGGTCCAAGGAACAAAACTGGTATTTACGCTAGGATACTCGCATCCTGTGGAGTTTCAGCTCCCCCAGGGGATAAGCGCTGCCGTGGATCAGAAACAAACGACCATTACCCTCACCGGGATCGACAAACAGGCGTTGGGGCAGGTTGCAGCGAATATAAGGTCATTGAGATCTCCTGATATTTATAAAGGCAAGGGTGTCCGTTACTTTGGAGAGCGGCTGAAACTCAAGGTTGGCAAGGCCGGCAAGAAATAGGTGATGGGAGGGACTTGGTTTGACTAAAGAGATACAGGAAAGCAGGGACAGACGTCACCGCAGGATAAGGAAGAAGGTCATTGGGACCCCGCAGAGGCCCAGACTCTCGGTATACAGAAGCCTGAATCATATTTACGCTCAGCTTGTTGACGACTCACACGGCAACACCATCGTTGCCGCTTCAACCCTCGACAAGGAGTTGAGCGCCCAAAAGGGGCACAAGGGCAATGTTGGCATGGCGAAGAGGGTTGGAGAGCTTGTTGCAAAACGTGCACTTGAAAGAGGTCTGAAGAAGGTGGTTTTTGATAGAAGCGGGTACATGTATCATGGTCGGGTGAAGGCTCTGGCGGATGGCGCCAGAGAAGCAGGATTGGAGTTTTAATTTTTACATGCAGGAGGTATAGTGGCAAGGATTGACCCAGAAGGACTGAACCTTAAAGACAGAGTCGTTTACATCAATAGAGTTGCGAAGGTGGTGAAGGGCGGAAGAAGGTTTTCGTTCAGCGCCCTTGTTGTTGTGGGGGATGGCAGTGGCACTGTCGGCATCGGAAAGGGTAAGGCTGCTGAAGTTCCCGAGGCGATACGAAAGGCGATTGAGCAGGCGAAAAAATCCCTGATCAGGTTCCCGGTCAAGGACGGAACAATCCCTCACAGAATAGTGGGGGAATTCGGTTCTGGAACGGTGATCATGAACCCGGCGGTGAAAGGGACCGGGCTTATTGCTGGGGGCGCTGTGAGAGCCATTCTTGAGGTGGCAGGCATCCAGGACGTGGTTGCAAAATCCCTTGGAGGGCATAATCCTTTCAATACTGTGAAGGCAACCATTAACGGTCTCTCAAGACTTAAGGATCCAAACCTTGTTACAAAGTTGAGAAGGAAGTCAGAGGACGAAACAGAAACTCAGGAGATAAAGGAATAAGGAACCATGAGAATCGAAGATTTGAGACCCGCACAAGGAAGCAAAAGCGCAAGAAAAAGAGTTGGCCGTGGTGTCGGTTCGGGTTTGGGCAAGACCTCCGGCAAAGGTCACAAGGGGCAGAAGGCCAGGTCGGGTGGCACAAAGGGTGCTGGATTTGAAGGGGGACAGATGCCCTTGCAGCGAAGACTTCCCAAAAGGGGGTTCCGGAATTATCCCTTTTCAAAGAAGTATGCGGTAATCAATCTCGGTGACCTTTCGAAGATAGGGGGTCTCGATGTGATCACACCTGAGGTCCTTCATGAGAAGGGGATTGTGAAGGATATGAAGGACGGCCTTAAGATACTCGGAGAAGGCGAGATCCGGAAGGCAATAACGGTAAAGGCACATGCGTTCAGCTCTGCCGCCAGGGAGAAGATTACCGGCGTCGGAGGCAAGGCAGAGGTGATCTGATTGCGCGTTCTTTCCGCTTTCCAGAATATATTCAAGATACCTGAGCTCAAGAGCAGGGTGCTCTTTACCCTTGGCCTTTTGACGGTCTACAGAATAGGAGCCCACATCCCCACCCCAGGTATAAATGGAGAAGAACTCAGCAAGTTTCTTGCAGAAAGGGGCGGGGCGCTGATGGGTTTTTTCGATATGTTCTCGGGTGGCGCCTTGTCCAAAGTTACCATATTCGCACTCGGCATAATGCCGTATATCAGCGCTTCAATTATACTTCAGCTGCTCACTGTGGTCATTCCTGCCGTTGGAAAACTAGCTAAAGAGGGCGAAGCTGGAAGAAAGAAAATAATCCGCTATACCCGATACGGTACAGTTGTGATAAGCGCCGTACAGTCCTTTGGCATTGCCGTGGGGCTTGAGAGTATGTCTCAGGGCGCCTTCATTCAAAGCCCGGGCTGGTCCTTCCGCCTTTTGACCATGATTACCCTGACTTCGGGTACAGCATTCATCATGTGGCTGGGTGAACAGATCACGGAACGCGGCATTGGAAACGGGATCTCACTTATTATATTCGCCGGTATCGTTGCGAGATTTCCCAATGCGGTGCTGAGCACTTTTCGTCTTGTACAGGCGGGTGAATTATCCCTCTTTTTGGTGATCTTTTTGGTCATCATGATGATCGGTGTGGTTGCCGGTATCGTCTTTATTGAACGTGGTCAGAGGAAGATTCCGGTCCAGTATGCCAAGAGAGTCGTAGGCAGGAAGGTTTACGGCGGGCAGAGCACCCACTTGCCTCTGAAGGTTAACACCTCCGGAGTTATTCCCCCCATATTTGCTTCTTCCATTATCATGTTTCCTGCTACGGTAGCCGGTTTCATTGCGGTGCCGTGGGTCCAGGGTGTGGCCAGACAGCTGGCCCCCGGCACTATGTTTCATACACTCCTTTACGTTGGGATGATATTCTTCTTCAGTTATTTCTATACGGCCATCGTCTTCAACCCTGT
>CAZNTS010000087.1:0-5245 GCA_964576045.1 uncultured Nitrospiraceae bacterium
ACCAGGGCTACATATACGCAGTCATTCAGTTGCCGAATGCCGCTTCGCTTCAGCGCACTTCGGAGGCTGCCCACATGGTGGAGAGGATTATCCAGAATACTCCCGGCGTGGAATACTGTACAACCGTCATTGGCTTTAACCTGTTAAGTTACGTACGAAACACATACAGTGGCTTCTTCTTTGTCAGGTTGAAGGAATGGTCTGAACGGAACAAACCAGAAGAGAGGGCCACAGGCATCATTGCTCGCCTTAATCGCGAGCTCGGCCAGATACCCCAAGGAAGTGCGTTTGCCTTTTCCCCGCCGGCGATCCAAGGGGTGGGCACAGCCGGCGGAGTGACGTTCATTCTCGAAGACCGGGTGGGCAAGGACATCCCTTTGTTGGCTGAAAATACCCGTAAGTTCGTAGACGAAGCACAGAAGCGCCCGGAACTGGCGCGAGTAACCACGACTCTGCTTGCAAGCGTGCCGCAGTATTTTGTGGATGTGGACCGTGACAAGGTGCTGAGCGAAGGTGCGGATTTGGGGCAGGTGTACGGTGCGCTGCAGGCATTCATGGGCGGCTTGTTCGTAAATTACTTTAACCGTTTTGGCAGGCAGTGGCAGGTCTACGTTGAAGCGGAGGGTAACTATCGGACCGACGTTAGTCATCTGGGCCAGTTCTATGTGCGAAACGGAAACGGTGACCCCGTGCCGTTGGCAGCTGTGACGCGGATTGAACGACGTGCAGGTCCCGAGTTCACCATGCGTTACAATGAATACCGTTCGGCACAGATTAACGCGGTTGCCGCGCCCGGTTACAGCACGGCGCAAGCGATGAAGGCGCTCGAGGAAGTCTTCGCAAAGACGATGCCGGCTGGCATGGGCTTTGATTATTTGGGGATGTCATTCCAGGAACAGCTTGCCCAGAAAGGCCTTCCTGCTATTGCTGTCTTCGGGCTTTCAGTCTTGTTTGTGTTCCTGATTCTTGCGGCGCTATATGAGAGCTGGTCCTTGCCGTTCAGCGTTCTGCTTGGCACGCCCATAGCCGTTTTTGGCTCGTTCGCCGCACTTCTAGGCCGGGGGATGATCTTCAATATTTATGCACAGATCGGTCTGATCGTGCTCATAGGGCTTGCGGCTAAGAATGCAATCCTGATTGTAGAGTTTGCCAAGAATGAACACGAGAAGGGCAAGGATCTGACTGACGCTGCCTTATCGGGCGCACGATTAAGACTCCGCCCCATACTAATGACTTCGTTCGCTTTCATCCTCGGCTGTGTGCCATTGGCCATTGCCAGTGGAGCTGGCGCACTTGCACGACAAGTGATGGGGACTGGTGTTATAGGAGGAATGCTCACTGCGACTGGTATTGCTATATTCCTCATCCCGATGATGTTTTACGTTATCGAAAAGTTGAACCGAGCGAAAAAAAATGGCGAGGCAGGACGGGGAGAAGAAGGAAGCGCAAATCACCCACCTGTGAATGAATCCAAGAATGAGACGGAGTGATATGCTGAGGTTCATCCCCACACTACTTTTTCTTGTGATGCTCAGCGGCTGCATGATCGGCCCTGACTACAGACGTCCTGCAATCGATATACCTAAATCTTGGCGCATTGACGAAACAGAGGCGAGGGACACAGTCAACACGTTGTGGTGGAAGCAGTTCGGCGATTCGGTGCTGGACGAGCTCATTACAATAGCCATCCGCGAGAACAAGGATATTAAGGCCGCAACATATAGAGTGGAAGAATTTAGAGGGAAGTATATCGTTGCACGCGTTCCACTGTTCCCGAACGTAAGTGGAGACCTCAGCATAGAGCAAAACCGCCTGACTGAAAGGGGGCAGACCCCGCTCACAGCCCAAGTCGACAATCCGGCAACTATTTATGGCGCCTCCCTAAATGCAGCTTGGGAGCTCGACCTTTGGGGCCAGCTCAGACGGGCGACAGAAGCGGCCCGGGCGGAACTGCTCAGTACTGAGGAGGCCCGGAAAACAGTTGTGCTTACGCTCGTGGCATCTGTCGCGGGGGCATATATCAACCTGCGCGACCTTGATAGGCAGCTTGAGATCGCGCAAGAGACGGCTAAAACCCGGGAGGAGTATTACAGGGTCTTTACACTGCGTTTTCAGGCGGGGTACGTCTCTGAGCTTGAGCTGAGCCAAGTCAAATCGCAATATGAGCAAGCTCTTGCCATCATTCCTGCAGTCGAGAAGGCCATTGCTCAGCAAGAAGATGCCCTGAGCATACTCTTGGGCCGCAATCCTGGATCTATACCTCGTGGGAAGGGCATCGATGAGCTTACCCTGCCCGCGGTACCCTCGGGGCTTCCGTCAGATCTTCTGGATCGACGTCCTGATATACGTCAGGCCGAGCAGGAACTCGTTGCGGCTAATGCCCGTATCGGTGCTGCTAAGGCTCAATATTTCCCCTCGATTTCCCTTACCGGTATGTTCGGTTGGTCAAGCATTCAATTGTCAAACCTTTTCATCGGTCCAGCAAGAACATGGAACTGGACTGTCCCCGTGACTGCTCCGATATTCACAGGTGGCGCCATTTCGGGCCAGGTCAAGACAGCAGAGGCGATACAGCAGCAAGCTCTTGTACGATATCAACAATCTATCCAAGACGCGTTTCGCGAAGTGAATGATGCATTGGTCGATCAGAAGCGTTCACGGGAACAGCTCGAGGCCCAGGGGCGGCAGGCAGAGGCGCTACGGGCCTATGCATGGGCTGCTCGGCAACGCTACAACATCGGCTATACAAGCTATATCGAAGTGCTTGATGCAGACCGCAGTCTTTTCGATGCTGAACTCAGCTATACTGCAACGAGAGGAGCGTTATTCAATGCGCTCGTAGCCCTTTACAAGGCAATGGGAGGGGGATGGGTTGTAACGTTGAATGAATAGCCCCTGTGCTTATACGTGTCTGACGAATGCGAGAAGTGAAGAAGGTTAACCCTATGGATGCAATAACCGAATCCACTAGGATGAAAAGATCTGTAAGTCAAAGGCTGTTTTTGGGAATATCAGTAAGAAGTAAGCTGCTGGTGGATAGCAGCCAGCCATGCAGCTCTTATTGCTTCTTGATTATGCAATGAGATCGTTTCTATCTTCTGAGCCTTCTGAAGGCCTTGCCCAGAAGAGGCTCTTCGGTGCGAAGCGCGGCATGAGGGCAGACCTCTATACAGCAATAGCAGCGTATGCATTTGTCGTAATCAATGCGGATCTTGCGACCCTTAAGTGAGATCGCCTTTGTTGGACAATATTTCCAGCATTCCCCGCAAAACTTGCATTCGGCGTTGTCCTGCATTGGTCTCTGCACGAGATGCCGCCGGATTAGACCGTGGAGACGTTCGGGTCCAAAGACAACCGGCGAGATATCAGGCACCCTGAAGTTGTTAATGACCGGCACTTCGCCGGTCACTTGAATCTCACCGTTAGCATATCCCATTTCACGAGCAATCTTGTTTGTAAATACATCGCAGGGATCGATTCCGAGCATCCCGCATATGGCGATATCCAGAGCATAGGTATCCTCGCTGGCCGCTATGATACCCAGCTTCCTCGGAGTCCCGCTCCTGCCGGGTCCTTGGCCCTCCATCGCGAGAATTCCGTCCAGGACAGTGATGGCCGGTTTAAGTGCATGATGGATCTTTACCAGCAGGGTTGAGAAGAGATCCCTGTTTACGCCGGTTCTGAAATGCCATTCTGGCTTTCTCAACCCTACAATGCATCCAAAGAGGTTTTTTACTCCTAGCGTCATACGCATCTGAGCATGGGTCTTCAGCTTTGGGACATTAACGAGTAAATCGGCTTCAAGCGCGTCTTTTGCGATCTCGATCTTCTTGAATGGTTCGCCGGTATCAAACGCCACAGATTCCCTGAATTCTCGTAATTCGACTTCCAGGCCTTTCATAGCGTCTCTTAAGCCGCTTTCTGTCAGCACCTTTTCGAAGCCTCCCATTGCCGGGCTGTCGGATATCTGTGGCCTCCCGCCTTTTTGGATGACGTATTCCGCGACCGCTTTCACTACGAGTGGGTGCGTGACCATCGCTCTTTCAGGCTGGGACGGTGCGAGCAGATTCGGCTTAATTAATACGCGACTGCCTTTTTTGATCATGCCTGCGCAAAAAAAATCGATTAGCTCGAAGACAAGGGGCCTGAGCGACTTGTAATCGTAGGAGGCAGTTCTTATGCTCACCTGTGGCTTTTTCATCGTGCCAATGTAGTGTAACGCATTTCTTTTGAACGGGCAAAGTGAACATTGTTAGGTTTGTTCAGTTACGGATTAGAGCCTTGGCAATATTATTCGGTTTTCCCACTTTGTTTTATTTTTTTGTTTGGAAGAAATTAAAAAGTCTCTATGGCCGATAAAAAGAAATGTACAATCAATTGTCCTTGGGATGGTCATGAGAAGTGGCAAAGAGAGAAGTTGCCACCCTAACTACAAACACAGGACAGTGTCAAATTGGCTACCAATGTCTTCCATTAACACTATGTAGTCTAGTTATCCCTGCAATTTTTTTGCACAAGAGCATGATTTCTTTTGATGAATTGCATGCCGCTAAAAACTGATATGCTGACTGGCATGAAAGATGCGGTTTTCAAGGGTCTGATTGTAACATCCATCATAATATTCTTGATAGGCATTGGATTTTTAGCAGGCGTGTAGTTGCGGCCGACGCGACAGCGAATTATTTTTGGTACTCTGTTTAAATGTGACATGTTATAGGGTGCCGAAGGTCGGGTGAGGACAGACTTTTTGTGCTGACCGACAACCAGCTTGTCGGCCGTCTTTCTTCGATCAAGGACTTTATTTCCCTTTATCTAAGAGTGCCCTTCATTATAAGAAACGGGGCTATTGAGCAAAAGAAAAATTCCTGGTGCTTCTACATATAATTCCGACTAGTACATCTACGAGCCTAAGAAAGGCTCCGGCCAGGGAGCATGAATATTTGGACGCTTTGGTGTCTCAGATGGAAATCCAAACCCGTTACATCACTTTTATAGGGAGGGATCGGAATTATCTCAGGGCGGCCTCTGGATGCATTCGGTCCGGTTATTATATCGATATCAGTAGCCTCAATTTTCTGGACCCCCTGCTATTGCACAGGTGCCAACTGATGAATATTGAGTTGAGGTTTTTACAATTTTGCCGTAACGCCACGTATGCAATTGAACCCAGATATGCAGGTCATAAGAACGGCTCGGGTGAATCAGATTGTCGGGCAGAACAGACTATTTCTTGTGCTGGACGCTT
>CAZNTS010000088.1:0-2655 GCA_964576045.1 uncultured Nitrospiraceae bacterium
CATGATGGACCTGCGTCGGGTGGCGGCTAAACAGCTGATTGAAAGCCTCGCCACTTTTGCCGACATCTACGTCACCTTACTGGTGGTATTCCCGCTACTGATCATTGTGATGTTCTCGGTCATGGCTATGATCGGTGGAGGACTTGGAGGATTTTCCGTCATCACCATGATGACTCTGGTTACTTATGGAATCATTCCGATATGTGCGGCCGTAATCATTGTAATGCTCGACGGCATGTTGGTTGAGGATTAATATGCCGAAAATCGAACCGAAGGAAAAGCGTCTAGTTGCAATCGTCTCCGGCGCTCTAGGTGTCGTGATCGTGGTGGCAACCATTCTCACACTCATCCTCTTTCGAGGCGTCACCCTGCCATTCCAATGGGACCAACTCCTAACCCTCGGCCTAATCATATCCTTGTTCCCGCCCGCGACGGTGGAATACCTAGACCTGAGGTGGCAGCGAGGGATCGACAAGAACATCCCAGGGCTTCTGCGAGAGATAGCCGAGTCTGGAAGAACCGGCCTAACGTTAACCAGGGCAATTGAGGTTTCCGCCGATAGGGACTATGGCCCATTGACCCCCGAATTGAAACGACTCTTAGCCCAGCTCTCTTGGGGCGCAAGTCTGGAAGACGCGATGCGAGCGTTCGCCGTCCGCGCAAGAACGAAGCTGGCGCAGAGGACGGCCACCTTAATTATCGAGGTGGCGAGGTCAGGCGGCGATACGCAGGAGGTAATGGAGCAGGTGAACAGACATATTGGCGAGCTTCAGACCATAGACCGCGAAAGATACGCCCAGATGCGGCCGTACGCGGTCGTTGTCTACATCGCCTTCGGCGTTTTCCTGTTCACTGATATCATGCTAATCGAGACATTCTTCACGCAGATCGCTAATCTGCAAGCCAGCGCCCTCCAAACAGCCGGCGGCGGGGTCTTCGGGGGCATAGGAAACGCCAACATCCCACTTCTCAAAACAATCCTCTTCGATGCTACGATCATACAGGCAATTTTCGGAGGCCTCATAGCAGGCAAGATGAGCGAAGCCAAGCTCGGAGCCGGCCTAAAGCACACGGTTGCATTACTCCTCATTACATTCATGGCGTTCTTCATCTTCGTCTGGGGCCTGTAGAAAATAGAGCAGTTCAGTAAAGGTTGATGGACGGGACTCATTGACATGGAATCAACTGTGATTCTATCGATAACACTGACCCTTATCAGTTGGCTGGCCTTTGCCATCCTCGCCTATTTTTTCATCCTACTTGCCAGAAACAAAGCGGTCTTCGTCCCTTTGTCCCAGAGGACGATCGACGTTATGTTGAGAATGGCGGACGTAGGACCTGACGATTTGCTTTTTGATTTAGGGAGCGGGGATGGGAGAGTCGTCATCGCTGCAGCCAAGAAATATGGAAGCAGAGCGGTCGGAATAGAGAAAAGTAAGATTCTCGCCTGGCTTAGCAAAAAGGCCGTCAAAAAGAACGGAGTCCAAGATAAAGTCCGCATAGTAAACGCAGATTTCTTTGCGGAAGACCTGTCCGAAGCGAGCGTCGTCACAGCCTACCTTTCCCGAAAAACAAACCGGAGACTCGAACCGAAACTGCGTAAGGAATTGAAGGAGGGAACTAGAATTTTATCCGCGGATCATACATTCAAGCTCCCGGAGATCGCCAAAGCGAAAACCGGACATTTCTGGACCCACCTCTACGTGAAATGATGATCGTGGTAATGTGCCTCGATACTCCTTACCCGCCACTAACGCCGGGGCGAGTGGATGAAATGGCAACTTCGCCGGACACCTATTCGAGAAGCCTAGACAGAGTTAGACGTGCCTTAGCTCGTAAAGTTCGTTAAAGGGGATGATACCGCATTCTCTCATTCGCCTATGGCAGGAACCGGCCTACGTAGCTAACCGTCTTGCGCTGCGTCCACAGGCCACAGTTGTTACCGTAACTCTGCGATCAAGAGGACACTAAGCATATCCAAAGCATAAGCGAAACTCCTGGAGTGCGGATGAGTCTTGAGATGGAGGGTTAGTCCGGTAAAGCTCAACAGCTCAATCAATTGGCGGATTGCGAATCATACCTGGAGGCTTACCGGAATTGCTACCGAGGGGTGCAGAGTCCAAGCACACACCCTTTTTTTTGTCGATCACATTCACGACGGCCTTTCGCACACGTTCATTATGCTTTTGCTGTTCGCCTGGGGGGTGTAGTGGGTTGAGAAGAAAATGGAGAAGCAAGCTAGGTGTCAGCACGGTAATCGCGAACATGCTTATGATCCTAATCACTCTGTCCCTAGCCGCAATTCTGATCGCGTGGGCAGGAACGAGCTACGGCGCATTCGCGGGTGGCTCACAACTCTTCTTCCAACAACGCGGCCAAGCACTCCAAGAGAATTTCGTAATCGAAGAAGTCTTCTTCAACGCCTCGTCGAATCAGATCTTCGTCTTCGTTAGGAACGTAGGCCTCATAAACATCAACATTCTCGCGATCTACGCAAATGGCATAGGGCTAACGCCTAACTCGGTGCTGAAGGTTTTTGCGCCGTGCTCCTGGAGCACCGGAACCACTCCCTCCGTGAGTATTGGAGTAGTCCCTAGCGTCTGCAACGTTGCCGAATTCACGTGGCAACCAACTTCCGCATGGGCTAGTGGTACC
>CAZNTS010000089.1:0-13253 GCA_964576045.1 uncultured Nitrospiraceae bacterium
CCCCTCAGTCTGCCGCCTTCGGCTTCCTTCTTCAAAGCGATTGACTCGGCCTCCCTCGCAATTGCGAAAAGGATATCCACATTGATGTACTTCGCCGCCACTTTCTCCACGAACGAGAGTGCCTTCTCAGTATCCTGATGCTCCTGCTGCGGTAGCAGCCCCATATGGCGCTCAGGAAAAAGACCGGCATCAAGCTTTGGTATTGAACCCACAACAGGTACGTTGCAATATCTTTCTATGGATTTTCTTATCACTGTCTCATGCCTGGACCCGGCTATCTGGTTAAGGATAACCCCCTTGAGAAGCAATTCCGGATCGAACTTCTCGGCACCCAAAACCAATGCCGCGACAGTGCGGGTGACTTTTGTGCAGTCCATGACCAAGATGACAGGTGATCTGAGAATCTTCGCGACTTCGGCAGTACTGTATGAACCTTCTTCATCAACGCCATCAAAAAGCCCTCTGTTTCCTTCTACGATTGCGACATCCGCCCCACTTGAGTGCTCAATGAAGGAATGCAGAACCCGGTTGCGTCCGACAAGGTAGGGATCAAGATTGTAACAGGGACACCCTGCAGCACTGGCTAGCCAGCCGGCATCGATATAATCCGGGCCCTTTTTGAAGGGAACGACACTCAATCCCCTTCCCCTTAGCGCTCTTACCAACCCGAGGGAAAGGGTTGTCTTCCCAGACCCTCCCCTGAGCCCTGCGATGACAAGTCTGGGATAGTTGCCCATTTGTTATTATACCATCCAAGTAAGCGAAGGCTGCTCGAGCGGCAGAAATTGAGGACAGCCGCAAGGAAACGCTTGATTGCTTTCTACACAAAAAAGGCAGTTCACCGAGTGATGGACTGCCTTCCTCTGAAGAGCTGACTGTCTTTAACTGTTACTTCGGGGGGATCTCCACGAAGCTGCCGCCAAAATAAGTATAGATTAGTTTCCCATCATCGATAAGGTCCTTCAGTGCATCTTTTACTTCTTCTCTCGAAATGCCTGCTTCCGCAGATATCGTTTTCTGGATATCGGAAGATTTCAGCTTCTTCTTGCCGACCGATTTTTCGACCAGCGCATATATCTTCTGCTTGACTTCCTCTTTTTCCATCCTGACACCCCGTTAATAGAAACGTTACGGTTAATAAAAGGGGGGGAATATTCTCCCCCCATCCCTTTGTATCTTACCACTTAAATGTGGCTGCCGTCCTGAATGTCTCCCTTGCAACGATGAAATCATCGATATGCTGGAAAGTGAAAGGTAAATTCGTAATCTTGAAGAACTTCTCCCAGCCGATTCTTTCGACCCACTCTCCGACTCTCTCGTGTTTCTTAGCACCGGCGAGATAGGCGTCCAGAATCGTCCTTACCGCCTTTGTCACCTCTGGCCATCTTGGCGGATTGTTCTTGATGAATGGCACTGCAAGCTTCGAAAACTTTGGGTTGGACCTGAGGTTTCCCACCTTGCCGCCAACCACAATCGCCACACCATCATTCGTAGGGTCATGAATTTCAATAGGAGGGCAAACAGTAAAGCAATTGCCGCAGTACATGCACTTGTCGTTGTTTATCTTAACGCTCTTCTTTGCCGGATCGGGGCTTATTGCGCCCGTCGGGCACGATGCAATGGTGGAAGGTATCTCGCACATGTTGGGTACTCTTGCATTGTCAACAACAGGTGGCTTTCTGTGTACCGCGACGACTGCGATGTCAGAGCAGTGAACCGCGCCGCACATATTCACGCAGCAAGCAACGGCCAATCTCACCTTGTTAGGCGTCTCTTTTGTTGTAAAGTAGTCGGCGAACTCATCCATAAGAGCCTTAACAAGACCGGAGGCGTCCGCTGCAGCGGAATGGCAGTGAATCCATCCCTGCGTGTGGACTATGTTACTTATTCTCGATCCGATACCGCCCACCATATATTTCTTGCTCTTAAGTTCCTTCTGCAGAGGTTCAAGGTTCTTCTCCTCGGAGACGAGAAATTCCACATTGTTCCTGGTGGTGAACCTTATATATCCGCCGCAGTACTTCTCGGCAAGTGCGGCCATGTCTCTAATTGTCTCGGTGCTAAGGAGCCTCGGCGAAGCGACCCTCACCGACCAGATCTTGTCGCCACTGTTAGCAACATGGACCATCAGGCCGGGATTTATTATCTCGTGATACTTCCAGTCACCATAGTTCTTCTGTATTACAGGCGGCAGGAACTCCTTGTAATGAGGTGGTCCGATATCTGTTTTTCTCTGTGGTGTTGACATAACGTCCTCCTTAATTTTTATATATATCGTAACGGTTATTTATTTCTGCAAATCCTGCTCTGTCCAGAAGAAGAACGGATCTCTTCTCGGCTCCTTTACCTGCTGTGGAGAAGGATCCACCCCGATGTACTCTAGGAACTCTCTCATTCCCTTTCTGATAATCAACTCGCCGATTCTTTCCCTGTTCTTGCCGTGCTCGTCCCAGAATTCCCACATTTTCCTTATAAGGTCCTTGAATTCAGTGTAGGGTGGCTCCATCTTCATAAACGGAACGATAACCCACGAAAGTGTAGCTCCGATAACAAATGGCGCCTTGCTTCCGATGAGTATCGTCGCGCCTCTTTCACCTGTCGGCTTTAAGGCCTTCGTCATCTTAGCGATGCAGTGCATGCAGCGCACACAGTCTTCGTCGTTTATCTTCAGTGCCTTGCCGTCATAGCTCATGCATCTGCTCGGACATTGGTTCACGATCTCCTCTGAAATATTCATCCCGCCCTTGACATATTTCGCAACCTCGTCCTGATTCACGGCGATATTGCCCTTCCAAGTGCCTATGATGGAACAGTCCGCGCGGGCAATCGAGGCAATGCAGTCGACTGCGCACCCTGCGGTCTTGAACTTGAACTTATAAGGAAATGCTGGCCTGTGCATCTCATCCTGCCATTCCTGGGTGATACTGTAAGTAATGTCAAGGGTATTGATATTCGACCACTCGCACCGGGCTGGCCCAACACAACAACTCGGGGTCCTCAGCGCAGAGCCCGAACCGCCGAGATCCCATCCACGAGAAGAGAATTCCGCAAAGATCGGTTCGAGATTTTCTGTAGTCGTTCCGAGGAGAACCATGTCTCCTGTGGAACCGTGCAGATTAGTGAGCCCACTTCCATACTTATCCCATATATCGCACATCTGGTTCAAAGCCTTTGATGTGTAAAAGAATCCAGCGATAGAATTGATTCGCACAGTATGGAAGTTAGCTACGTTCGGAAACTGGTCTGGAAGAGATGAGTACCTTCCGATAACTCCCGAACCGTAACCGCGGACACCGACGATACCGCCATGCTTCCAGTAACCACGCCTGTCCCTGTAGGACTTTTCAAGCTGGCCAAGTTCGTCATTAGCCATATCGCTCTTAACAGCCGCTTTCTTGATCTCCGTCACAAAGCTTGGGAACGCGCCCTTTTCAAGCTCGTCCAACAATGGAGTCTCATACTTCTTTGGCATAAAATCCTCCTTTTATTTTGATTCCTCCGACCCTTTATATTTTAAAGAATAGGACTGGAAATGAAATTGCTAAAGCGTAATACATGCATAAGAATAGAATCAAATTAAAAAAATTAATCCATAAATCATATTTGCTTATTTATCTGTTAACTCTAGTTATCAAGGGGGAAATGGACGCTTGTCATAAGCGTTAGGCAGAAGTTATACTAAACAAATTCCGGAAATATTTCAACACAGTATTGCTATGCGTATAGAGAAGATCGAACTCATAGGGTTCAAGTCCTTCGCGGAGAAGACGGCGTTCCAGCTTCACGCCGGGATCACCTGCATTGTAGGTCCCAATGGCGCCGGAAAAAGCAACATCGTGGATTCCTTTCGATGGGTTTTGGGTGAGCAAAGCGCCAAGAGTCTGAGAGGAGAGAAAATGGAGGAGGTGATCTTCAACGGCTCGGCCACTAAGAAACCGAGGGGCATGTCTGAAGTGAATCTTATCCTGTCATTTGATTCTCCTGAGCAGGGAAATGGCGATTCCCGGGACCTTACTTCGGTGGCAAGGAGACTTTACCGGTCGGGAGAAAGTGAGTACCTGATTAACAGGACCCAGTGCCGGCTGAGGGACATAAAGGACCTTTTTCTCGATACAGGACTGGAGATCAAGAGCTACTCCATCCTGGAGCAGGGCAGGATCGGGGAAATCCTTAACTCGAAGCCTCAGGACAGAAGGTTTCTCATAGAAGAAGTTGCCGGCGTAATGAAATACAAGGTCAGGAAGGCTGAGGCCCTCTCCAAGCTTGAATCTTCACGACTGAATCTTCAGAGGATAAATGACATCATTGCGGAAGTGAAGCGTCAGATAAACTCTCTCGACAGGCAAGTGAGGAAAGCGGAGAGGTATAAGAAACTTTCAGGAGAGATGAGATTTATCGAGCTGAAGATTGCAAAAAGAGATTACACGTCGCTCAAGGAATCACTCGACAGGATCACAGCGCAACATGCTTCCCTCAAAGAAGCGGATGCCTTGCTCAGGGCTGAACTTCACAAAATAGAGAATTTGATCGAGACAAAAAGAATCACTCTTCTGGACAAGGAAAAATCCCTTGAGACAGTGATGTCCGAACTACAGGGGCTGGAAAAGGAGATTGCCGAGGCAGAGCGTTCGATTGCTGTTTCAGCAACGGAAAGCGGCAACCTGACCGAATATCTGGGCAAGCTCGCCAATCAAGAATTTGAAATCTCACAGAAGATCGTTCTGACCGAAACCCGGAGGGCGGAACTGGAAGCTATGCTAAGTGACCTCGAGTCCGAAATCCATGGGTTGAGACAAGAACTCTTCGAGAGAAGTAATGTCATAAAGGACCTGGAGAATGGCCTGTCCGAAAAAGAAGAATTCATCGAGTCAAAGAGGAGAGATATTTTCAGATTGGCCGATGAAATAAGCCACCTAAGGAACGAAACGGGAAGATTGTTTACAGCTGCGGAGAACCTCGAAAGGAAACATGCTGCAACAGTCGAGGAGTCTGATTCCGCAAGGGAGCATCTCACACGGGTTGAGGCCGGACTTAAAGATATTGAAGGGACTCTCGTAAACAAGAACAACGAACTCCTTATCCTAACCGAACAGAAAGGGATACTGGTTGCTGAGATTGATGAGTTACTTACAAATCTGGAGGAGTCTCGGAGCGCAATGGCAAAGGCGCGTGAAGAACTCGCCTCCATTTCCTCCCGGTTACACTCCTTGAAAGAAATACAACACGAGGATCTTTCAAAAGAGAGCCTCTCTGAGCATCTTCAAATAATGGGTTCGATCGCCGAGATTATCGAAGTTGAAGAAATATACGAAAAAGCCATTGAGAATGCACTGCCCGGAAAAGTAAACGGGTTCATTGTTCGCTCTTTGGAAGACATCTCACGAGGAACTCCTGCCCTAAAAGAAAAAGGGATTAGGAGAACGACTTTTGTCCCGCTGTACACTTCATGGTCAAACCAAAATGTGGTCTCTGATCCAGCAATAGTCGCAGGGAAGGGCGTCATACTGGGAAGAGCCTCTGATTTCGTTCGATTTCGTTCAGACAGTGATGCTTACTCGCCTCTGTTCAATAGTCTTCTCGGGAATGTGCTGGTGGTAAAGGATCTCTCCGCTGCTTTCTCCCTTCTCTCGGATTTCGGTAGCGCCGGAGGTCTCGGTGTTTCATTCGTGACCCTTGATGGCGAGACCGTAGAGGCTTCCGGAGCAGTCACTGTAGGTGAAGGCAGAGGGATACTCAGAAGGAAAAGAGAGATACGTGAGCTAGAAAATCTTATCGAAGGAAAGAACGCTGAGGGAGAAACTCTGGCGGGGATCATCCCGGAAATGGAAACATCTTTGCAGAGCAGGCAGGTCTCTCTCAAGGCTATCGATTCGAAAGTGGTCGATGTGGAAAAGGAAATATCCCTGTTAAGGCTGACCCTGGGGAACCAGAGCGAGGAGAAAGAACGGATAAGTCGTAAGCTAGCCTATCTGAACATGGAGGCGGGAGAGATACTCAGGGAAAAAGCATCGATGAGAACGATGATGACTGAAAAGGGAGCGGAGGTTGAGAGAATAGCCTCGTTGAAGACGGAAGCCGAACTGCTCATATCCGCCATGCAGGAAGAGATTTCGAAAGATAAGGAACGTTACGAAGCTGAGCGGTCATCTGTCACAGATCTCCGTTTGTCACTGAACTCCTGCGAGGAGCGTACCGAATCCCAGCGGAAAGAGATGGAAACTTCTCTGGAAACAATTTCAGATCTTTCAAAGACCCGGGACTCGCTGGCGAATGAGAAATCCGAGGTCAACATACGTATAACTCAGTGCATGGAAGAGACCGAGCGGAGTAATGACAAACTCAAAGGGTACGTGGTGAAGGCAGATCATCTGAGGAACGTTATCGCTGGCAGCAAAGAGGCCATGAGGAGCGAGTCAGAGGAACTCACCCACTTGGAGCATGAATCAAAGGGCCATCGCAGCAAACTGGATGTTTTGTCGTCCTCCCTCAATGAAACGGACGTGGCCATGGTAGAACATAGACTGAAAATTGAGAACCTCTCCGGCAGCGTCAGTCAGAATTATGGTATAGAAATCGGCGCATATGAGGCCGAGCCCGTGCTCCAAGAGGACGAAGATCACCTCTTGGAACTAAAGACCAAAATTCAAGAGCTCGGGCCGGTGAATCTTGGTACTCTTGAAGAATACGAAGAGCTCAAAACGCGCTATGACTTTCTCACAAAACAGCAGGACGATCTCAATAAGTCGATTTCAGAACTGCAAGAGGCCATTACAAAGATCAACAGCACAACAAGGAGAAAACTCAGGGAGGCGTTTGACCTGCTCAATGCTAAATTCGCTGAGGTATTTGCCCTTCTTTTTGGTGGAGGGAAGGCAGGCCTGGTTATGACCGATGAAAACAATATTCTCGATTCCGGCATAGACATCATAGCACAACCTCCTGGGAAAAAGCTCCAGAACATTCTTCTTCTTTCCGGCGGTGAAAAGGCGCTAACCGCGCTTTCCCTCCTTTTTGCGGGATTTCTTATCAAACCTTCTCCATTATGCATCCTTGACGAGGTGGACGCTCCACTGGACGAAGCGAATATCGGCAGATTTGCGAGGATGCTCAGGGAACTCGCGGAAAGAATACAGTTTATTGTCGTAACCCACAGCAGGACAACCATGGAGGCTGCTGATTATATCTATGGGATAACAATGGAGGAGCCTGGGGTCTCCAAGGTGATTTCGATGCAGCTTGCGGAGTCCTGAAAAGACCTCGACGGAGACCGGTGACGATTAAGGAATTCAGAAGATTCCCTCTCCTCACTGATCGCTCCTTAGGAATGTCCACTATATGACTATGAACATCCTAGATGCCTTACCCAATATAAAGGCCTCCACACATCCTGAGGACCTCGCATGTTACGGCTTTGATGCGTGCGGTATAGAAGAAACACCTTCTGCCGTGGTCTGGCCCGAGACTGTTGAGCATGTCATCCAGATCATGAAGTATGCAAATGAAAACGGGGTACCGGCCGTTCCGAGAGGCGCGGGCACAGGAATGACCGGCGGCGCCGTCCCTCTCAAGGACTCGATAGTCCTGAGCATGGAGAGGATGAACAGACTACTGGAGCTTGATAAAAACAATCTCACCGTTCTTGTGGAGCCGGGCATCATCAACGGCCGACTTCAAAGAGACGTTGAAGGTCACGGGTTATTTTATCCGCCTGATCCTGCAAGCATGAACTTCTGCACCATAGGCGGCAACGTGGCAGAAAATGCAGGCGGTCCAAGAGCCTTGAAATACGGCGTTACTAGAGACTATGTCATGGGGATAGAGGCGGTCCTCCCGAACGGAGATCTTATCAATGTCGGTGTGAAGACCCATAAAGGTGTGGTCGGTTATGATCTCGCGAGGCTGCTAGTGGGATCAGAGGGAACTCTGGCTGTAGCCACAAAGATACGGTTGAGGCTCCTTCCTCTTCCGCAAGATGTTCTGACCCTGCTTTGCCTTTTCACCGATCTTGAGGCGTCGGGGAAAGCGGTCTCAATGATAATCTCCTCGAGGGTCGTTCCAAGGACCCTAGAGTTTATGGACAGAGAAGCGATAAGAGCAGTCGAAAAATTCCAGCCGCTGGGCCTTTCCGAGGACATCCAAGCATTGCTTCTCATAGAGATAGACGGACATCCTGAAGCTATCAAGAAAGAAACAGAAAAGGTCGCGGACATCTGCATGAAGCTTGGTGCAGATGTAAATATGGCGGAGGATGGCGCCGCAAGGGACAGATTGTGGGAATGCAGGCGAAGGGTCTCCCCAGCGCTCTACTCGCTCAGCCCGAGAAAAATAAGCGAGGATATCGTCGTGCCCAGAGACAGTATTCCTCAAATGCTTGCTCGTCTGAAAATTCTATCTGAGAGAAGTGGTATCAAAATAGTGAATTTTGGCCATGCAGGCGACGGCAACATACACGTGAACCTGATGGTTGACCAGAGCGATCAGGAGGAAAACAGGAAAGCCGAAGCACTTGTTAGAGAGATTTTTGATGCAACACTCCGCCTTGGCGGGACTATATCTGGCGAACATGGTGTGGGCATTACAAAGGCGCCTTATCTCGGGATGGAAGTGAAACCGGCTGAGCTTGCTTTAATGAAAGGAATAAAGAACCTATTCGATCCGAAGAACATCCTGAATCCAGGGAAAATATTCCAATAATAAGCTTTATGGTTTTCCTACGGTCTCAACACGCACTTGAGCAAGGTCCTGAAAGGACTTTGCTTGACATATTATTGTTGGGCCATTTTCATACCTTTAACATTTACGGGACGGCAGTATGATGATGTCCGGTTACTGCGTGCATCAATCCGCTTGTGATTGTGACCTCCTGTCCAAGTAAGTTTCTGTATTTATCATAGTCGTGAATTATCAACTGTTGTTGAACCTCTCATAGTTTGGCAGCCCTGGAAAAGTAAGTAGCTTATTTTGCCCGTCGGCTCAATTGTCGCCGGCTAGTATCTAAGACATCCGTTTTCAATTGATTGCGTTGGCCTAACAATTGCAAAAAAGAATCAGGTCACTACAAAGATGATATTCTTTATGACGTTCCTTTTTGCCTTCATCACTGGTGCTAACGCGAGCCATAAACCGGGCCGCCGTATATCTTTGCGGAAGAATAACGAATGCTATTCGGTATCGGTGCTGGTGGTGTTGTTTAATGAGGCTTAATTATTGTTATCTCATGTTCGTCTCTTTCTTTGAACGGGTTGACTTCTACGCATGAATAGAATTCGTGGGATTCTTCCGGGTAACCGCCGTGAGAACGCATAATTGTGCTCTCACCCTGCATACATGATGCCCCCCCATTGTTATAATACATCATGTACGATGACACCATAGCAGCGATATCAACCCCTCTTGGCGAAGGAGGGATCGGTATTGTGCGGTTGAGCGGCAAAGATGCCCTGTCGATTGTCAGGAAAATTTTCTCGTCTACTAAAGGAAAAAGACTTGAGGAAGCCGCATCTCACACACTTACCTACGGCTTCATAGCAGATCCTCTCACCAACGTAAAGGTTGACGAAGTCCTTGTTGCTGTAATGAAGGCACCGCGGAGTTATACAAAGGAAACCGTTGTCGAGATAAACTGTCACGGTGGTATTCTGCCCATGAGAAAGGTCTTGGAACTCGTTCTGAAAAATGGTGCGAGACTGGCCGAACCTGGTGAGTTCACAAAGCGCGCATTCCTCAATGGAAGGATAGACCTCTCCCAAGCTGAGGCGGTGATAGACCTAATACGCGCAAAAACCGAAGAATCCGGGAGGTACGCCGTCGAGCAGCTTTCAGGGGGCCTCTCAGAGAAAATCTCCTATTTCAGAGACCAGATTGCGTCGATCTGCGCTCATATCGAAGCGTATATAGATTTTCCGGAAGAAGAAATCGAGCCTGTTTCACTGGAGAATATAGTCGGTGATGTCCAAGATATCAGGGATGGTCTTGTTGAACTTTCGAAGAGCTTTGAGGAGGGTCGTTTCTTCAGAGAAGGGCTTAGGGTTGCCATCGTGGGGAGACCTAATGTCGGCAAGTCTTCACTTATGAACGCACTTCTTAAGCAGGACAGGGCCATTGTGACAGATACTGCGGGCACTACCAGAGACGTGATTGAAGAGTATCTCAATATTCAGGGACTGCCGGTGAGAATCATGGACACTGCAGGAATCAGAGAAGCCCACGAAATGGCAGAGAAGGAAGGCGTGTTGAGAAGTCTGCTGGCAATCGAGAATGCTGACATTGTAATAGCTGTGCTCGATGGGAGCATTCCCATGAATAATGAAGACAGAATTGTGCTCGAAAAGCTCATGGACAAGAAATCAATTATCACGATTAACAAGTCGGACCTCCCGTTAGCTCAGCCTTATCTCGAAATTGCACTCAGGACTTATTCCATAAATATAGTGAAATTATCCGCAAAGACCGGTTCAGGGCTGGATCCCCTCAAGGATAAAATCCTGTCGCTATCGGTGACTAGAAGCGGACACGCGCGGCTGGGAAGCCCTTTTGATGAAGATTCGGGAGTTATCGTCACCAACGTCAGACACAGGTTCGCCATAGATGGCTCTGTTACTGCGCTGAATAACGGCACTTCTGCGTTACGGTCGGGGATGCCATTCGAGATCGTGGCGGTGGAGATGCGTGATGCACTGGACAAACTCGGTGAGATAGTTGGTGCGGTTACTACCGAAGATATCCTGAACAGGATCTTCAGCGATTTCTGTATTGGAAAGTAGCCTCCTCTACTGAGGCATCAATATGTCCAGCAGTCTGTCGAGCTCGTCTAGGGAGTAATATTCTATCTCTATCTTTCCCTTCTTGCCTTTATGATGGATACGGACCTTCGTGCCAAGGCTTCGGATGAGCTTTTCCTGGAGCGACTCTATTTGGGGGTCTTTCTTATGATGGGCTACTTTCTTTCTGCCCTCTCTGCCCCACTTTTTCGCAAGGCTTTCAGTTGCTCGGACACTCAACCCCTTATGGATAATCCTGCGAGCGGCCTCAAGCTGGTTCTGCCGTCCATCAATCGAAAGGATAGCTCTTGCATGGCCCATGCTCAATGAACCGTCATTTACGAAGGTCTTGATCTCCTCAGGAAGTTTCAAAAGCCGCAGATAATTTGCAACAGTAGCCCGGTCCTTTCCGACCTTGGCAGAAAGCTCCTCCTGAGTAAGATTATAATCCTTCATAAGACGATGGAAGGCTTCAGCAGTTTCAACGGGATTCAGATCTTCCCGCTGGATATTCTCTATTAGAGCGATCTCAAGGGAATCAGCAGAGGCCACTTCCTTTACTATAGCGGGTATTTTCTTGAGACCGGCAAGAGATGAGGCCCTCCACCGCCTCTCACCCGCAACAAGCCTGAAAGTCCCATCCCCTGTCCTCGAAACAATGATAGGCTGCAAAACCCCTTTCTCTTTTATGGACACAGCCAGGTCATGCAATGACGTATCCTTAAAGTACTTCCTCGGCTGCTGTTCTCCTGGTAATATCCTGGTGACGTCGATATTGATTATCTCTTGTGCCTTTTCAGGGAGAAGGGACTCAAGCCCCTTGCCCAAAGCCGTTTTCATTGAGGATCTCCTTTGCAAGTGAAAGATAGCTCTGCGCTCCGGAGGAGCGGACATCATAGAGGATCACCGGCTTACCATGACTCGGCGCCTCGGCAAGTGTCACATTACGGGGTATCACAGTATGGAACACCTTTTCACCAAAGTGTCTTCGCACCTCCTGGGCAACCTGCCCTGAAAGACTGTTCCTAGAATCATACATCGTCAGAAGGATACCCCTTATATCCAGAGAAGGATTGAAGGAATTCCTCACAAGATGAAGGGTCCTTGAGAGGAGACCAAGGCCCTCGAGGGCGTAATACTCGCATTGGACAGGCACAATTACAGAGCGGGCCGCCACAAGTGCGTTCAGACAGAGAAGCCCAAGTGAAGGAGGGCAGTCTATCAATATATATTTATATTCTTTTCTTATAAGAGATATGAGCCCGGAAAGGATGCTCTCCCTCCCCTCTTTGCCGACGAGCTCGACTTCAACGCCTAGAAGGTCAACAGTCGAGGGAATTATATCCAGGTGCTGTATCCCACTGGGCAGGATGGCCTCCTCGGGCGAGCATGTTCCTACATAGGTGTCGTAAAGACTTCTCTGGATTTCCTCCCTATTTATGCCAAGGCCACTGGTGGAGTTGCCCTGTGGGTCTGCATCAATGAGGAGTATGTCCTTCTCAGCAAGTGCAAGAGATGCCCCGAGATTGACAGCAGTGGTTGTCTTTCCTACACCGCCTTTCTGGTTTACAATAGCGATTATATTAACCATTGTCGGAACAATTCTAACAGAGTTTGAATCTGGAGGGCAAGGCGACGTTGCAAAGCCGGAAAAGCAGGATACCTTCACCCTGAAAAGCTAAGAAGAGGGTCGGAATGTCTCTTTAAAGAAAAGATTCTAGCAATCAAGATTGTCTAGGTCTTTTGTTAATTTTGTTCCACGTGGAACAATCAATTGCTACCATAAGGGCCGCTATGAGGACACTTGCGGCTATCAGCAATAACAGGGCATTGAATTCCGGACAGAGAAAAAAGGGGGAAATGACAAATCCAGAGAATTAGGTCAGGCCTCTTGTCCGTGGGAATGCCCTTGCTTATCCTTTCGACAACCCTTTTCTCAAGGTGAAGGCAGAGGGTTTCCTGTTCCACCAACTTGATACTCATTTTATAATTTAACAGAGTGGGGCCCTTCAAGGCAACACGCAAACAAAACCGCATCGGAATTGGGAACAGAGCCTGAGGATGAGAAGATGCTGAGCGCTCCCAGTCCTTCGCCCAAGTCAATTTATCCATCTGTGTTCCACGTGGAACAAATAGTCTTTTCCCCAGTCCCTTTGTCTCGCCGGCATTAAATACACAGATAACTTTAAAAATATGACCATCAATTATGTTCTACGATGATTCAACTCTCAGATTGAGCAGTCGAAAGGGGCTTGGCGAATCTTTCAATGTCGCATGCGGTTTACTGGAATCCGCGTACAAAGGCTACTCAGTGGGAAGACGGCTCGGTCGAATACAGAGAATGTGTCATCTGCAAGCGCACTGAAAAGATAATGGAGCTGGAGCAACTGGAAAGCCTTTAGCCCCTGGCTATTCATGAACCCGGGAGAGGTATTCGGTCAGGCTCAAAGAGCATGATTTCGGATAATGCAATAACCCGGAGAAGGCATCTTA
>CAZNTS010000090.1:0-3788 GCA_964576045.1 uncultured Nitrospiraceae bacterium
AGAAGATGCCCGACGTGTGGGAGACGGCCCCTGCCTGGTTCAAACGGAAGCTCTTGGGCGTCAGCACATTCGCCTGGGTGGCTGGAGTAACGTGTGTGATACTCGTCTGGAACCTCATCGGGGACTTCTTTGTCCCAGCTGTGGGCGGCCCGCTGACATGGGAGACAGCAGCCGAAACACTAGTCATAATCGTCGTCGGCGTAGCCTACTGGCACTTGCGAAGGCGCCAGATCAAGTCCAGGGAAGGATTCGACCTACTCGAAACATTCAACATCGTCCCACCTGCGTAGGACTCCTACGCACCCTTTCCAAACTATTCCGTCGACCAGCGGAGTGTTAACTACCGCCGTGAACTCCCATCAATTCATATGTTTTTCTCTATCCGCAGCATAGGAGCGTTATGACGTCAAGCTAGGATCTTTTTTAGTCAGCTTCGCGGAAAGAATTTAATGCTATTCGCAACGAATTGGACTTGATTTAAGTTTGCTGGTCTCTCGTTGCTATTTTCACCCAGAGGTGGAAAGCGTAGGGGTTTGTCCGAAATGTGGAAAATCCCTTTGCGGATTCTGTTTGCCGTCCACTGATAAGCGATGTCGTGCGTGCGTAGGTTACGGGCACGCAAAAGTGACTGCAGCAGCAGCAGCTACAACCGTTTCTTTATTCGTAGGCTTGATCAACCCCTTTCTGGGTTTGATCATGATCGTGATCCTCTTCTTATCGTTCCGCGCTCTCTTCAGACACAGAACGAGGGTGGTTCTTCGAAGTGCACGCCCGGCTACAGTTGTGCAGTCGAATATGCCGAAATCTGTTGAACGACACTACTGCAACGATTGTCATCTGTGGAACGAGGGGCCATCATGCGTACAATGTGGGAACAAACTCGTTCACTGAGAGGAGCTTCGCCTTTCCGAGTACTGGCAGAAGCACCTACTAACTCCGGTTGTTCCCAGGTGGACCTACGGTTAGTGAACATTACTGAGATTCAACCGGATTTCTAGATCCATGTGAAAAATCCTGTCACAATTGTCGTCGAGATGCCACGAGGTATAAACTGGTAAGAAGTTAGGTGTGATAAAACATAACAATGGAGTGTTGCTAGCTGACTTCAAGTTTGTTTCCGCAGCTTGTGCTACAGTGCTATTCAGCGTCCTGTTTGTAATATCCCTATGCCTGTCTATTGAACCGTCATTTTTGTGTGTCTGGGTATGCTGGTGCGCCGCCCCCGCTGGACCCCCCTAGACAAGGACTTTGACCACTGAGGTTAAGGACTTTGATCAAGAACTTTGGTTAAGAACTTTGAACAACTAATCATATGAACGGTTAACGATTGAGATCGAAAGACAACTGGATCACGCTTAGAACAGTCTACTAATCAAACTTGAGATCATTTGACTATGCAGCTAGTACGGTGAAGTAGGCTAAGCTTAAGAACTGAACAAGGCTAGAGATCTGAGTTCATTCAGATCTTGAACTAGAGCTTAATATCATCCGAAGAGGATTGCCCCCCAACGGAAGGAAAGCTAACTTACGTCTTATCACCTATCGTTACTCGTCCGGATTTCCTCACATACTCGGCACCGATCAAGGCTCCTAGACCCATTAGCAGACCACCAAGAGCCGATATGTAGAGGAAGAGCATGTTCAGGGTGACCATTGAATACAGCATGCCGAATACGAACGTTATACTCGCTCCAATCAGATAGAGTAAACCTACAGTTCTCCTCGTTTTTCCACAAATTCCGTACGTATCGAAGATCAGGATCGTTGTCACCAAAGCCGGGAGCATAAAGAACGTAAAGTCCTGATGGAACCGCGTGTAGGCCATGTCAAATCCTATTCCTGCAGCTTGATAGAAGCTCTCATGGAATTCAATGTAGTAGCCGGTGACCGGAATTAGTAGGTAAATTAACAGCCAAGCCGCCACGATGGAGAGGAAGAGATAATCCTTCAACAGCACCTTTCCCTCGGATGTTTTTCCGTTCCTTGCATGCATGATTAGACCCACCAAGACGAAGGCTGCACCCAAGGCTACCATGCCTGTGATAGCGTCATCCATCGCTAATCCGTTTGGGCCTGATTGGAATAGGGTGGGAATAGAGTAGTTTCCAACGCCGGACACGATGTAAATCCAGATGCTGCCTATCAGCCCTATCGCCATAATCACGAATCCTACCGTTGAAACGGCCTTCTCTCGCTTCTCCCATTTCGCGTACCCGTACACGACTGTTGTGAGCGTTACAATTGCACCCATAACAGACGGTAGCATGAGGTGCGAATGACTTCCAACCATATCCTCAGTCCATGTTACAACAGCGGTTGAATTGTAGAATCCCAACACAGGGGTCATGGTGCTGTTGATGTACTGAGGGAGGATTGACGGCCACGGTCCAAACCACGTGATCCAGCCCGATACGTCACCCATCAACGCAGATAGGATGATACCGATCGCGCAGAGCAGTACTATGTAATAGGGGAAACCCATCTGTACATACCCCTTCGATGATTCACGTGGATAGATGAGTAAAGATAGAATCAGAAAGAATACGGTCTCACCGCCGATACCAATCGCAACGACTTGTGTCCACACAGGAACGCCAAATGCGAACGTATTGTAAACATCGAAGATCGCGCCAATCGCGGCAAGAGGCGCCCCGAAAAATCCCCCAATCAAAAGCATATGCTTCAGGTGAACGCCAATCTTATCCTTCATCGAATCTAACCCTAGAACGGCGATAGCTAAAGCCGCAAGGGCTAACATCCACGGAATGAAGGCTCCATGCCAGTATAGGACAAGTCTCCAAAAGATGTCGGGAGTCCAGACATTATTGTAATCCGAGTCCAGAAGTGGCGTGACGACGTTAACAACGGGTGCGAGAATACCGATTACCAACGCCCAAATGATACTCCACCAAATCAAAAATCTGGGTGTGAGAAGATTACGAGCTTTTGACACCTGCGACAAACTTAGGCCCATGGTCGGCTCGACGGTTGCTGCTTATAGAATTTCCCTGCAACTAACAGAGGTTCTACTCGCTGAACACTCTCAGCGTAACAAGGACAGATGAAGTTTTGAGTTCTGTACTATTTGAGCAAGAGAAATAGTTTGATTAGCATTATAGAGATTCTAGACATCGAGTCGAAGTTTCCTAATGCTTACAGGTTAATACCTAAGTCATGCAGCAGAGCGTTTTCCTCGACGACTGTTGAAGTTGGAAGTAGCCGTCACGCAAACCATCACGAACTATGTTGAGGTGACTAAGCCTCCTATAGTGCTCTTGCTCGTCTTCACGTGCATGTCATTCGTCTTGAGATTACGCGTACTATTGCTTGATGCAGTGGGGAAACGCTCTAATTGGCTTCGGCTGCTTTCTTTTCGCACGCAAGTACCATGTTAAGGTTCTTTTCATCACTTCTCTTAAGCCAATGCTTGAAATGAATACCGCGAACAGAATGATCCACTGAGACAGTTAGGCGTGTCCCATCTAGAACGGCTTCATAGGACCATACTTCCTTAACTTTCCATCGTCTCTCGTCAACTTGTTCTTCGATCCTATTGTCAAGAATCCTCTGGGTAACATTGTATCTGAGTCCACTCACTCCTTCGACCTCTATAACGCGCTCATTACCTTCCTGATGGATTAACCGTACAGACTTGATATGTGGATTGAACCTAGGCCAATTCGTGTAATCAGCGCTCAGCTCGAACACTTTCTCCAATGGTGAATGAATCGTTATCGTAGCCTCAACTTGAATCGACATGTAAACCGGCAATAATTGGAGACCGTAAG
>CAZNTS010000091.1:0-11379 GCA_964576045.1 uncultured Nitrospiraceae bacterium
CAAAGCATTCTGCAGGCTTCTTATTTCATTCACTTCTTAGATACTTCCCTCAAACTTCGCTTATATGAATGAATTTTTCCTGAAGTCATCAAAAAGCCTCTCAGGACTAGATAAAAAGGCAGTTGCCAGAGATAATCCACACCCCATGTATACTGAAGAAATCTTGGAAACCTCAATAGTTTATATGTCAGACCTCTCTTTTCATTCAATCGAGAATGCTGTATCCAGAGTTTTATTGCGCCGGTAAAGCCAGACAAGGGCTTGGCCGCGTATTTGTACTCCATACGCTCAGTGTTCGAGACATGTATATTCTGCATGTATCCCAGAATTGGCGATGGCACAGGAGCGTGGAACTTCTCGCTTACAAGACGAAGGGCATTTCGTAATGGTAACACCACACGGTACTTTTGAGCTTCCGTCACAAGCCGATCCCAGTCGATTTGGGAACCCGACATTCTCATGATCATCATGGCATCTGCGATCCAGCGAAACGGCGGGACAACGTTCCACCATGATCCATGTATGCAGACATGCAGCAACTGATCGGTTGGATTCAAAGCGCAGGTTGCCACATCACGGACTTTGACCGGCACAACTCCGTTCCAGAAGAAATCGTCACCTCCTTCATAGCTGCACTCCAGCATTATATGCCCGTGAAGATCAACTTCGCGACCTGAGGCATCTTCATAACCATATGCGTGCCTTACAGAGAAACATTTTTCTGTAAATCTTTCTCCAAGTCTCGGTCTCGGTTTCCAGCCCAGTTTTACCAGTAGCGCATGCGCCTCCAGCACCTGATTAGTATGCACCAAAATATCAAAATCATTCATGGGGCGTAGACCATAATCTCTATAGTGCAACAGAATAAGCGCCGATCCCTTCAGCAGCATAGTCTGGATGCCGGCGGTATGGAAAGAAATCAAGAGGGCGGCCATGTTATGAAAGAGCGTCTGGTTGTTGCCCCACGTTACCCTGTAGATACCTTTGAATCTGTCCACGAGGGGGTCCTTCACTCCATGAAGGCTGAGATTCCTATATAAGAGCGGCAGCAGCCGGTATGAACCCTGATCGATCCTGTTCATATCCGTATTGGATTTCCAATAGTCCCACGCCATGAGGGCTTCTTCGCCCTGCAAAAGAGAGGCGCGCAGAAGCGCCTCCTGCTGAGCCGTAGGCAGGCACCCCTCATAACTGCTTGATTTCATGCGATAGTCCCTTCCTCATGCTCGCAGGAGTCCCTCCGTAGCGGTCTGTCAGGGGATATCTACAGATTTCGAATATGCCCGTAATGCCATCACGCATACATATGCATCATGCAAATAGTGCCGATGGTGAAAGACCGGCACAAAAAACGGATTAAGGAACTGTCCAACTATCACACACTACTTTACACAGAAATTGTCACATAGTATATGCTAATTGGCGTTTATTTTAAAATCTGCACGTACGGGATGGGTATGCAAATCATCTTGACAATATACCTTCTGTTACAGATAGAATATAAAAAAAATTATGAGAAAGTCTTATCGTTAGGGGAAATCACAGCGTTCCATGCAAACAGACGCGGAGCCTTGTTTCCGTTGAGCCCCAAAGCAGCTGTTATTACAGAGGGTTTTGCAGATAAATATCAGCAGTTTTCTCCATTGGAGGCAAAATGACCGCAAATGGCCGTATCAGAATCAATGTCCCAAAAATCGTGCATGAAACCATTGATGGCGAAACGGTTATGCTGAACCTCGACAATGGTAACTATTATAGCTTGGTTGGAGTGGGTGCCGATATTTGGGGGTGTATTGAAAATCATTGGCCCGTAACAGGTATCATTGAGAAATTACGGTGCCAATACGAGTGTGACGGTGTTAATATTGAAGCCGCGGTGAATGAATTTATATCAGAACTGCTGAGAGAGGGGCTCACTGTTCCTGATACCGCAGACGCACAAGGAGGCGCGCATTGGTCTTGCGGACAAAAAGAAACTGACATAACCGGGAAGAAACAACCGTTTAATGCCCCAGTTTTGAATAAATATAGTGACATGCAGGACTTGCTCTTACTCGATCCGATCCATGAGGTGGATGATAAAGCCGGATGGCCAACAAACAAACCAGAACTGAAAAACAGCTAGCCCACCTTTTAATTTTCTTTCAGTGGCTCTAAAGCCGGGACGATTTCAACGTGGGCATAATCTTCCTTTTCCAATTTACTTGCCAAACAACTATCACACTGAGTACGAACCTGTGATCACGCGAAGGAAATTTCGATGAAATGCAATGAAAAAAGCTTATTTGCCGCACTGGATCAGAAGCTGCTTCTCCGTGCGGCCCTCCTCAAAGGGACAGATGCGGTCGATGCATGGAATGCATGGGAAAGCGCTGTCGATTGGGAAGGGCATCTTGAAAACAGAACCTTTGATCTGCTGCCGCTTCTGTATATGAACCTGCAACGACTTGGGGTAGACCATCCGCACATGAATATTCTCAAGGGAATCTATCGGCAGGCATGGTACAAGAACCAGAGGTTTTTTTCCGAAGCAGGTAGGACATTGGCTTCTCTGCACAAAACAGGTGTTCACACAATGGTGCTCAAAGGGATCCCCTTGACGGTGCTGCACTACAAAAACTATGGTGTTCGTCCCATGTCAACTATTGATATTCTCGTTCCTTCCTCTGAGGCTTTGCTGACTGCCGATGCCCTCAATAAAGTGGGCTGGAGCCCAATGATGACGGCGGGAGAGGACTATATGCAGTATCAGCACCCTCTGCGGTTTTTGAACAAATCAGGTATGGAGTTAGCGCTTCACCGGTACCTTATATTCAAGTCTAGCCGGTCCGATTCTGACTCTGATTTTTGGAACAAAGCTGTGCCAATCGTGATACATCACATCCCTGCATATGCGCAGAACCCTGCCGATATGCTCTTCCATGTCATTGTTGACGGAGCAAAGTGGAACCCGGAGCCGTCCATTCACTGGATTGCCGATGCGATCACCATCATGCAATCCTCTCATACGGAAGTAGATTGGTCACGCATCATCAATCAGGCGAAAAAACACAAGGTTTCCCTTCAGATGAAGGAAGCATTGCACTATCTGGATGAAAACTTCCAGGCGGGGGTGCCCAAGACAATCATGGACAGGACAAAGAGCATTCCCGTATCTTCTCTTGAACAATTCGAATACCGGCGCGTCATCAGTTGTCATGAAACTGATCGTGAAACTTTACTGGGTGGTTTCCCATTATATCTTATCGAATATCTGCGTCTGACTCGAGATACCGGCTTATGGCCGGCGCTCGCTGGATTTCCCAAGTTTCTCAAATATCGGTTGGATGAAAAAAACTACCTTCATCTTGTCTTTTCCCTTCTATCGAGAATCATTAAAACGATAAGGAGAAAACTATCAGGGTTCATGCGGAGGAAATCCATGAAGCCCGAGGACGCAGTGAGCGGCCGTGGGAATGTTTTCAGATGAATAAAGGCAAAGAGTCACATAGGACTTTCGTTGATCGAGACGCTTGGCGCTATTTTATCGCATTTTATCGGAAACACGTTAAACGTCTCGCTTTTACCGCCGTAATGTCCACTGCCCAGTCAGTTTTGATTGTGCCATCTCTGCTTCTTGTGAAATATGCCTTTGATAAAGCGATTCCCCAGCATAATATTCGTCTTCTCGTGCTCGTTGGAATAGGCATCCTTGCGTTTCGTCTTGCCAATACAGGATTGACGCTGTGGGTACGTTCAATAAATACTAATGTCATTGTGACAACCATTCTTAAATTGCGTGAAGATGTCTTGAATAGACTTTACTCGTTCCCCCGGGCTGCGTATACCCAGCTTGACCAGAAAACCACTCACGCAAGAATAGTGCAGGATACAGAACGGCTGAGCACTATGAGCGATGCCCTCATTTCACGCCTTTTCCCATCTCTCTTCACCAGTCTGGCGCTCTGTATTATTCTCCTTGTTTTCAATTGGCAGTTGTTTCTGATCATGAGCTCGCTCTTCCCTGTTATTTTTCTGGCAAACCGGTATACGGGGAGGCTTGTCAAAAAGAAGGTTTACGTATTTCAGCGTTCCTTTGAAAAATTCAGCAAGGGTATGTTGTTTGTCCTGCGCCACATGGATCTCACAAGGACTCAGACGGCCGAAGAGCAGGAGATAGAGCGGCAAACGAGGATTCTCAAAACGTTAGCTGCGAGGACGAGAAAGATGACTTTCAGCTATGATGTTCATGGCAACCTGCAGTCAATTCTGACCGGCCTATCCGGCATCATAATCGTGGTTGTTGGCGGCATCTCAGTGGCAACCCGTTCTATCACGCTCGGAGAGTTTATATCATTCTACTTTGCAGCGGGATTTCTTAACGGATATGTGAATACGATAACCGTCTCTATTGCCGATATTATTGCGGGGAATGAATCGATTGTTACGCTTTACAGACTTGTGGAAACAAAGAATATCCAGCCTTATCGTGGAGGGAAACTGATTCCCTTCAAAGGTTTTCTTTCCCTCGAAGCTGTATCCTTCAAGTATGAAGATCAACCGATCCTGAATAATATCAGCCTCCATCTGCATCCGCATTCCAAGACAGCAATTATCGGGCCAAATGGTGCCGGAAAGAGTACTATTATCCAACTTATTCTTGGCTTTTATCGTCCAATTGCCGGCCGTCTTTATGCTGATGACATCCCTTACGAAGAGCTGGATATAGTGGATTTGCGGAGACGTATAGGGGTTGTCACACAGGAACCAGCCCTGTTTTTCGGAACGATTCTCGAAAATATCAGCTACGGTTCAGCTGGTGTAGACAGGAATCAAGTAAAGCGTGCGGCAAGACTCGCGATGGCAGATGAGTTTATCCGAAAACTTCCTGAAGGGTATGATACGCAAATCGGTGAAGATGGTATTTTGCTTTCGGGCGGTGAACGTCAGCGTCTGGCGCTCGCGCGCGCTCTTCTGCGCCGTCCAACCCTGCTGATAATGGATGAACCTACAAATCATCTTTACAGGGCCACGGTGGAACAACTTATGGACAACCTGGATAACCTGGGCGATAGTCCGGCGATTTTGATGATAAGCCACGATATGAGCATTTTGAGTCATGCGAATGAAGTCTATGAACTTGAAAAGGGGGTGCTGGTTCACCGTGTTTCCGTTCCGGTTGCACCATAAAGCGGTTGCAGGCCCCAGGTTCTTGACCAGCAGGCTAAAAGGCGAGGCGCACCCGATAAAAAGGAACAGATGGTTTCTCGTTGGAGGGAATTGTCACTTATAGAAAAAGGTTTTTCAAGAAATGGATAAACTGCAAAAAACAGAAGCAGAACAACTGGAGTTTTTTCATATCTGTTATGAAAGGTTTCAGAAAGCAAAAGATTCTGCCGGCGAGGTCCGTCATTTTTATAGGGTAGGCGGGACTGTCGTTCGCCTTCTCTTTGCCGGAGACACCCTTGTCCCTTTTCTTACCGCCGCACTGGAGCATCTCCGGGTAGAGGAAAGCGATTCACCGGATGTCACCCTTTGCATTTGGGACAGCGATTCCACTGGTACGAAAATGGTCCCGCCTCCTTGTCCATGGGACTGTTTTACCGACAGGGGCGACATATGGGGTTTTAATAGCAGCCGCATTAAGAGTGCATTTCACTGGATTGAATGTTCGCTCAACCTCATGGATCTTGAGACCCACACCGGGATTTACTGGGTGCAGACAGCCGATACATTACCCTACTGGGTACATGCCTCGCCGCTGCGCACTCTCTTTCATTGGTGGATGGAAAAAAACGGCTGTCAGCTTCTCCATGCGGCAGCGGTGGGCACAGAACAAGGTGCCGTTCTTATCACGGGAAAAGGCGGGATCGGCAAATCGACCACTGCACTCGCTTGCCTGCAGTCAGGCCTTTATTACCTTGCCGACGATTATGTGATTACCCGGCTCGAACCCGAGCCGCTTGTCTACAGTTTGTACAGCACGGCGAAAGTAAATGCGGATCATATGGTGAACTTCCCGGATTTGTTGAGATTCGTGAAAAATCAGGAAAAACTGGATCAGGAAAAAGCGCTTCTATTTCTCTATCCCCACTTGAATCAGATCATACCGGAAATGCCACTGAAGGCTATTGTGACGCCTCGCGTGACTAATCTGCAGGAGAGCCGGCTGAGCAGTCTTTTACCATGGTGGACAATCCAGAGAGCCATATCGTTTACTACGCTGTCACAGTTGCCGTGTGTTGGTCGCCATACCTATAATTTTATCGGTAAATTGTCCACCATCCTGCCTAGTTATGCCCTCGAAATGGGAATGGATATAAGGGGAATTTCCGCGACTCTCTCAGATTTCCTGGCTGCCTTGCCGACCCAGCCGGATTTTCATTCTTCAGCCCCTTTTGCCCCGGGCAGCTCCGGGACAAAGCCGCTAGTCAGCGTTATCATCCCGGTTTTTAACGGTGAACGTTTTCTCGCTGATGCTGTGGACAATGTGCTGGCGCAAAACTATCCTGCGCTGGAAATAATCATTGTTGACGATGGGTCGACTGACAGCACCCGGGAAGTCGTCACCCGGCTTCCCGCTGATATTCGCTATTTCAGGCAAAAAAACGAGGGCCCAGCATCTGCCCGAAATCGCGGCATAAGGGATGCTTCCGGTGAATTGATAGTTTTCCTGGACGTTGATGATCTGTGGCCAGAGAATAACTTAACCATATTAGTTGACGAAATGCTTCGCAGGCCGGACAGCGAGGTCATAAGTGGGTATGCCCAACTGATGGCATACAATGCGGTGACGGGCGAATACGACCTTACCGGAAATCCGAAAGAATCTTTCCAGTATTATATCGGGGCCGCAATATACCGGCAATCTTCCTTCAGAAAGGTCGGTTTATTTGATCCCACGCTCAAATTCGGAGAAGATACAGACTGGTATAACCGTGCCGCTGAATTAAAGGTGAATATCACACGTCTCGAAGAGATCACCTTATTTGTCAGAAGGCACGGGAAAAATATGACACAGGGCAAGAACATTGTCGAGTTGGGCGCTCTCAGGGTCTTCAAGAAATGTCTTGACCGCATGAGGGTGCAGGAGGGTAATCTGCAGGATGCTCAATGACCTGTGGAGCCGTTTAAGTATGTTGGGCCTTACACTCACGGGAGAGAGTGAATAAGCGCTCCGGACATCTGATGAAGGATCAGCACAGAAGAAGAGTCAAGAGTCAGATGGCTGACCCATTGGTTAGCGTAATCATACCGGCCTTCAACATGGACCGTTATCTGGCCCAAGCCATCGAAAGCGTATTGGCGCAGACCTATCGTGCTACCGAGATCATCGTGGTGGACGACGGATCAATGGACGGAACCGCTGACGTTGCCAGGAGTTTTTCCGGCACAGTGCGTTATTTTTATCAGCCCAATGGTGGCTGTGGTGCAGCGAGAAACACCGGCGTGCTGATGGCTCAGGGCAGTTTCCTCGCTTTTCTGGATTCAGATGACCTGTGGAGAAAGGAGAAATTGTCCAAGCAGATGGAAGTCCTGCAATCTGACGGAGATGTTGATATGGTATTCGGACATGTGAGCCACTTTTACAGCGAGGATTTGGACCAGAGCACAAGAGAGAAGCTAGTCTGTCCTGCCAGAAAAATGCCGGGCTATATTGCCGGTACCCTGCTCATAAGGAGAGAGGCTTTTCTCCGTGTGGGACTCTTTGATGACCATCTCCAAGTAGGTGAGTTTCTCGACTGGTATGGGAAGGCAAAGGATGAGGGTTTTAAAAATGTTATGTTGCCTGAAGAGGTGATGAAAAGACGCATTCACTCTGGGAATTTGGTAACGCTTAAACGTCATAGCCATACGGATTACATCCGTGTTTTAAGAGCAGCTCTTGATCGGAGGAGGCAGCATGATAAGGGCGGAATCTGAATGGCGAAATGTCGGCGCAAGCACGGGGATGTTGCCACTGAGCTGAACTAAGCAAGCATGATTGACATAAATGTGTAAATGCCTATTACAGTTTATACAAGAAATTCATTTGGGGATCCAACATATTCGGAAAAATGCACATTAACTTGAGCAGCATTTATTTTTTCATTTTCAAGGAGGCGAAGCTGATGCGGACTCTCCCCGAAGAATTTCTTAGAAACATGACATTGAACATGCCCAAAGACAAACGTACCTGTCATCGGCTCACACTTGGACGGCACCTTAAAAGTGGCATCTATTGTTCACTGCCTGGGCCGGGTCTGTTTGCGCAGCCCGCCTTGCTGATCTTTCCCTCTCCGAAGAGTGTGCAGGACAGCAGTCAGACTGAAGAACGGAAATAACCATATGAGGCGACTTGCATAACGGCTGCTTGGTCCCGAAACGGCGCCGGTGATAAGGGCGTTCAAGAGATACGCAAGGACGATGGTGATAAGGAGATACACCGGAAGCCATTGCCGGAGATCCAGGAAAAAGAGGAAGGCAGCTGCCGCAATAAGTAAGCTAAGAGCAAGGAATGCCATGTGCAGGCGATTAATCCTATCAAGTCCCAACCGGTTGAGGTTTTGCTTTGAACTTTCATAAGCGTGGCGATCGCGCGGGAATGAATCCCTGATCCCGACGGTAGGGTACTCGCCTTTGAGGTAGGAAACGAGCCCACCCCCAGTGCCGCAGTCGAAGAGCTGCTGCACAGTGTTTCTCAAAGAGGTTTTCAGTGTCCAGAGAGGATATTGACTGATGGTTCCCATAACGATCTCCTGCCCCTGGCTGCGGTAGCCGTCGAACCATCCTACCTTGCGAAAGGGGCTATCCGCCGGCCACAAGAAGTCATCGGATGATCCGGCTGACAGGTCATCAATGTAGTCGCACAGGGCATATTTCCGGTCAAGGCAATGATCGTGGAGGTATTGGACCGCGGGCCCGTCGGCCAGCAGTCTTGCAAGAGGGAACGCGTACCATGCTGGAGACAGGGCAACGACGCCATATGCAAAGTAGCTATTGGCCAGCAGGAGACCGCCAGCCATAATCACCGCTAGGGAGGGCCCCGACAGATACAAGGTCAATCCCTTTTTCATTATCCGTATCGCCAGACGGAAGATACTGGCTGCCAGAAGAAGCCCGGCGGCAAGGGGGAAGTGAGAGAAGTGCACCGTCGCGGAAACCGTGGTCAGGGCGAATAGGTACTTCCGCTCCCCGGGGCCAAGCCTGGGGAGGCAGAAAATCAGGAGGAACACGGAAAGAATGAGAACAGGGGTAAAGATGTCCGGCATAAGGAAGCCAGTAACCCACGGCAGGCTGCTCAACAGGGAGAGCAAGGCTGTAAGCCCCAGAAAAATCAGCGGGGACTCCGTGGTGAAGACCGTGCGGAGAACAAGGCGGAGCAGGTGGGCGACAATAAGAGACTGGAAAAAGATGACCGTCCAGAGAGACCCAGACAAAAGTGCTGGCGATACGAAGAGGTTATAAAAAAAACTTCGGAAAGAGTGGTTCACCAGGCCAATATATGAACTGGTATCGGGCCACACTAGGGGATAGCCGTTGTAGATGGCAGCGCCAGAGAGAAGAAGTGTGGCCGCAAGGAGCGTCACCATGGTGTTCAGTCTCTTTAATTTCACGATAGTTATGTCTGATCTCCAGCATCTCGCCAGGCTTAGCTGGAAGATTCGTCCCTCGGCTGCGAACAATGCTCAGCATGTCGCCTTACAGATGAAGGCATTACGTTCTTATTCCTTTTCAACTCAGATAATTGCATCCTTATCCAGTTGAAAGCCTGACAAAAAATTCGGCCATAAAAAGCAAACATGGAAAACAATTTATCACGCCAACCATGCGGACTTTGGTCTCCCTTGTTTAATGCTGCTCTTGTGCTTTAAGTCGCTGAATGATGGCGTGAGCCCAATATCTCCAGGTAAATCGATCGGCGAGAGACGAACCGAGAAACTTGATGGCAGACCTCCGATACCGCACAATTGTCTCGTGAGACATGGTTTTGATAAGGAGATACATTTTCCTCGGATCATGATTGCGGCAATCGATGTAGCAGTCATCTGGAATCGGCTCACGCAGGGTTCCTCCTTCCCGATAAAGAGGGATCGTCCCGGCAGATAGTGCGTTAAAGAGTTTTTCCGTAATATATCCCGGATAATCCGTGTTCTCAAAAGTGAGTGCAAAGGTGTACTTGGAAAGTGTTTTGATTTTGTTGGCAGCCGGCCCCAGGTAATTGTCATAATCCTTCCATTTGTCTCTTCCGTGCCATGGATCATCTCAGTAAATATCCATGTCGGATCCCATCGCTCGGATAAAGCGAACTCTCTGCTCCCACAGGTTAAGTTCATCGTGCTTGAAGTACCGGTTGATGACACAACAGAACCCGGAACACTTTTCCAGCAGCCGCTTCTTCCTCTGCCTTATAATCCTGCGATTTTCCGGGTTCAACAGGTGCCGCCGGGCTTTCAGATCGGCCAGTTTCCAATAAGCACTCGCAATCTGGAGAGCCACGCGTTCTGTTCCGGCAAAAAGTTTCTCGAAGTCTGGTGACATCTGCACAGTCAAATTATACCGAATGAATGATGGAGATTTATAGTTATATTCTTCATTTACTGTTAGTCTTTCATCTGATCATGCGCAGTGCGCTGACGGTCAATAGATTCTTTCCGGTGAGTTCAATAAGAAGGATCTGCCCTCTTCCCACTGGCGTGATAAGGTCGAATTATGGATTCTGCGCTACAGAAGACTATACGTCAGTATAAAGCGTGAGATCCCCGCCCCTGCCAGAGAACAGGGATGTTATGGATTTGGTAGAAGAGAAGGGGACTGCTACGCTTCTTTGAAAGTCGGGGGAAAAGAATAAGGAGTTACAAGCCGTACCCCTTGATTTTCATGGCGTGGCAGGCAAGACTCTCAGCAAAACCTTTAGATGATGGATCAATAGCAGGCATCTCCCAAAGGTCCATCTTTATTTTGTCACTCCCAGTGCAACCCTCGCCCCGGTCAGTGTCTTCATAATAGACGATTTCCCTGACTAGGCGATGTATAAGATTGAATTTCTCATCGGGAGTCTCCGGCTCTAGTAGTGCGGGGCCATGGTTCCTACAAATTGTTCCCGATCAGGTATCACCTTAGATCATCTTCGCAATGGCACCTGCCTCTTTTGTTTGACAAACTGGTGGGAATGTGTTGTCATTAATTAATAATAAAATTTTGACAGTTACCGGTATACCTGCTGACTACCTGATGTCTTACTAAGCGGCAAAGAATGTCGCCCGGAAGCTCCCGGTCAGTGTCAGCGGGAAGATTCTGAGATAAGGTTGAATTCGGAACTCGGGAGAACATCCAATTGTCCCTAAAAGTTATTATTGCCGGCGCCGGCATGGCAGGAGGCGAGTTGCATTTGAACGCCTATCGTCAGGTGCCGGGCGT
>CAZNTS010000092.1:0-10523 GCA_964576045.1 uncultured Nitrospiraceae bacterium
TATCGTTTGGTCGTGTATGGTGGAGGAAGAAGGCCATGTTTGGTACAAAGTGAGGATGCGGCTGAATCAGAAAGTTCGATTTTCAATGAGAGGGGGGTGCCGCCTGTCTTTTTTAAAGGGGGGGATGGACAGGCGGCACATGGAGTAATTAGCAAATATTATAAACATATAAGGTCTACAAATCAATATGTAATAATGAACATACCAGGTAAGCCTTCCTGAACTATTGTCCTACCAGTGGACTCCCCTTTGATGTCTCCTCTGTGGCCAGATGGGCAAGGAAACTGGCAACTTTTGATTTGACATTCTCAGTCATACCGAGAAACTCGATACCGACGTCAAAGTGGTTTGAATGCCTGTCCTCTTTTTCAGTGCACGATGCTACCCTGCCCCGAAACTTTAGAGCGCGGTTGACACTTGGGAGAAAGAGCGCCATGGGTAACCTCTCCTCAACAGGTAGTCTGTCGTAGAATTCCATGAGCATCCCACCTAAACTGAGCTTCTTCACTTCTGAGGTCTTCGGATAGTATAGACAGGCATTGTTGTTGACTTGGATCCCGAATCTCAGGGCGCTCGGTCCGTACTGATCAGGCAGTTTCCCTTCGGAAGGGAATCCCGAGACCCTTAAGAAGTCCTTTAGTTGTATAAGTTTATCCGAAGGGAGGTTTCCGAATGTAAGGCCGGTCTTATACAGGGGCCTTATTTCGCCTACGGAGATTTTCTCGCTTCCGCAGAGCGTTCCCCAGACAACGGTGCATTGCAGGAGCAGAGTGGTTCCCTCGCGTTTCAGTGTGATAAGGCAGTTCTCACCGAGCTTAAGGCTCTTTCTGGAGAGGATGCATGCCCCGCTCGTGCTGACATTCAGAAGCTCGGCATCCTGCCCAAGGACCGCTTTGGCATGGATGCCCATGTTTTCTACAATGAATCTTCTGTAACGTCTTTTGGTGCTTCTCACCATGTTATACTCCGCTATTCTATCTTTATTATTCCTCTCTGAATAGCGAATTTTATCAGGCCGGCCCTGCTGTTTATACCCAACTTTTCGCTTATGTTGGTCTGATGAGCGATCACGGTCTTTGTGCTAATGACCAGCATATCTCCTATCTCCTTATGGGTATATCCCTCCGCAATGAGTTTAAGGACCTGTTTTTCCCTGTCAGTGAGCTTCTCGTAGGGGTCCTGCATAGCCGCTTCCCGGTCTTTGCCGAGATATTCGGCCACCACTTTTGACGCTATAGATGAAAAAAGATAGAACTCTCCTCTGTGTACCGCCCTGATAGCGGAAATGAGTTCGTTTCCCACCGCGCGCTTAAGGAGATACCCCGATACCCCGGCCTTGAGAAAGCGTGAGATATATTCCTTGTCGTCGTATTGAGTGAGGACAAGTATTTTTATGTCCGGCAGCAGCCTCTTCAATTCGATGGTAGCCTCGAGGCCACCAAGTTTAGGCATCCCGATGTCCATTAGAACAACATCTGGATTGTACTTCTTTGCCTTTTCCACGGCTTCAATGCCGTCTGACGCTTCAGCTACCACCTCTATGTCGTCACAGAGCTTGAGGAACGCAATGATTCCTTCCCTTACCAAAGCATGGTCGTCAGCGATAAGCACCGTAATCTTAGACATTTCTCACCTCCAGAGGTGTTAGGGGGATCTTTAGGCTAATCCTTGTCCCTTTTCCGGGCGCCGAACAGACCTTGAGTTTTCCGTCGAGAAGGGACGCCCTTTCTTTCATCCCCTGGATCCCGAGTCCTCTTCCTCCGTCCGTTGTGTGGTGCAGGATGGAATGAACGTCGAACCCTACTCCATCGTCCTCTATATCGACCACTACGGAATTCCCTTCCGTTCTCAGAACAAGGACAACGTTCTCGGCGTCGGAGTGTCTTGCAATATTGATGATGGACTCCTGGACGATTCGGAACAGGGTGATCTCCACTCGCGGATCGAACCTCCTGTCAGTTTCTGTGTTGATCGTCAGGAAGTGGTGTATCCCCTTTTCACCGAGATGCTCGTCTAGAAGCCATTTGATGGCAGCTTCCAGTCCGAGATCGTCAAGGATGGAAGGCCGCAGGTTTTGTATCACGTTGTGGATACCGTCGATAGTCCTTAAAGCGATCCTTCTCATCTCCTCTATCCTTTCCTCGTCGATTCTGTCTGGGTACATCTTACAGATGTCGAGTTTAATCAGAAATGCGGAGATGTCCTGCAGGATATCATCATGGAGTTCACGCGCGATCCTTTTCCGCTCATCCTCCTGTGAAGAGATAAGCTTCTTCAGCAAGTTTTCGACCTTGGTGCGGCTCTGCCGTATCTGCTGGGTCCTTTCCATTACGCGGTTTTCCAGTTCGATATTGTGTCGTTGAATGCTCTCGAGAGATTCATAGAGCTTTATTCTCATAGCATCGAAGCTGCGGGCAAGAGTACCGATCTCGTCTCTGCTGGATGCTATGATGGGCTCAGAGAGATTGCCCTTGGCGATTTTTTGGGTTGCGCCGATCAGCGACTGCACAGGCTTCACAATTCCTCTGCTCAGCCCTATTCCAAGGATGAACGCGGTTGCTATAGAGATAAGGCTCAGGACGAGAAAACCCTTCTTCAGGTTTGTCGAAGGCGAAAAGACGACATCCTGTGGCTCCCTAACCGAAATCCCCCACGGCGCCGAAGAGAGCGGGACGAAGGCGAGCATGTCATTTGTCCTCTCTGGACCGGAGGTTCCCTCGGAATGACACCTGTGGCATGTCCCAACCGTGCTCTTGCCGCTTGCGATGAGATTTCCGAGGAACTTATTGTGGTCGCTGCTGGTCAGTATTCGCTTCGGGTCATTTGACGCGATGATTGTGCCGTGACTGTCGACCAGCTCTATGTTGGTGGTTGTGCTAGCCGGAATAGATTTGATAATCTGGGTGAAAGTGTAGTTCGTGGGATTAATCTCGCCACCTGCTATGCCCACTATCTTCCCCTCCGTATTCCTTAGAGGCACGAAGGCAAAGATGACCTTTCTCTGTGTAGAGTCAAAGGTGTAGACATCGGAAATCACTGGCTTTCCTTCGGAAATTGCCCTGCTTACGTAAGGTATGCTCATCAGGTTTATCTTCGCCTCTTCCTGGGGAGGATAGGTTATGTGCACATTCCCGTATACATCCATGAGAAATATCCTGTCAGTGAAGATCGAGTATTCATATGCCGTCTTGAGAGCCTTTCTCGCTGTCTCCCAGTCATTCGCTTCTAAGTCGACCCTGCCGGAAACCGAGATGTCATAAAGTCTGGTGAGATTGGTCTCAATTAGTGAATCGAAATACTTGCCGACAATAGTGGCAAGAGTCAGGCGATTTGCAAGCGAACGGTCTATACTATCGCTGACACTAAGGTAGCTTACTATGCCTAGGCCGATAAGAATAGTAAAAATGCCGAGGATAATAGAAAATGTGATTCTTCTTCGCATGCCCTTGACTTAACTTATACCTACACGCGCATCTTGTCAAGGTCAAGTAGAGAGAGCGAAAAAGGTCGAGTCAGGGGAAGCAAATTGGCGCTTTTCCGTACGGAAGATGGCACCATTTTTACAGAGCCCTAACCCTAACTATCTGGACGCTATCTCCTCAGATTCCGCTCGGCCTGTGCGTTGCCTGATTTCTTCGGGGTTGTCCCCGATGCTTCCGGCCTTTCTCCTTCTAATCTCCACGGGGTGTTCGTGTTCCATCCTTTCTTTTGAGATATACCCGGTAAATATGCTTGTGTCTAAGGGAAAGACCTCGGGGCTGAAGATGGAGTCATATATATGCCATACCGCAATGATGAGGACAATGACCATCGCTTCATTGGAGTGGAGCGCCTTTGCAAGCGGTATGAACTCTCCCGGCAAAAACCTCACCATGAATGTCGGAAACCATAGGATTAGCCCGCTCCAAATCATCAGGAGACCCCCAGTAAGAATGCCCCAATACTCGAACTTCTGCTTGTAAGTATACCTGTCGCACGCTGCGGGAGCATTCTCTAGTCCAACGTAGTATCTAATGTTGTGTATTGCGTCGGTAAAGTCATTCCTGGTGATGGCCATTGAAGGGTGCCATCTCCTGAACAGGACCCCGAAGACTGCGACGGCAATATGCGTGACGGTGGTGATTACAAAGATCACTCCTGCGCACCGATGAATAAGGCGGATATTGTCGATGCCTCCCATTTTCATTATAAGCCACTGGGAGATATCGAGGGAGAAGAACCGCTGGGAAAGCCCGGTCACTACTAGGGTACCGAAGGTCACTATGTGAATAAAGTGTTCCACAATGCGAGCTGTCCCGAACCTTCTAACCTTCTCATCTTTTCCCGTCCAGTAGTCCGTCATCATATGCCTCCTTTCTACCGGTCTACTGCGTAGCGCCATATGTGTAATAGGATCTGGAGAAATAGTCCGATTAGAAGAACAGGAATAAAAATCTTGTATACCAGGTTTGCGAGATATGCCAGAGGCGCGCTCTTCATACTCGGCTCATAGTGGGAGAGCCAAGTGTCAGGGAAGTTCGGCGGCGCATCCTTATGACACTGCTGACACCTTTTCACCAAGTTGGCTTTCAGCAGGTTTGCGTCGGTTCCTCTTGTGCTGGTTATATTGTGAGTACCATGGCAATCCGTACATACGGCGATGGGCCGCGCTGGCTTGTCCATGGCCTCGCGCTGCTTCTTGTAAAGGCCTAGGGTGACACCGTGGAAATCCGTCAAGTATGTCTTAACAACGTCCGTAGAAAGGCCGTATTTTCCCATGACCGTCTTGTTAGCGTGGCAGCCGCTGCACAGGGCTGGTATCTTTTCACGATAATCGAGGGTATTGGGATATAGGATGTTGTGTGCCTTATGACAGTCTATGCACACAGGCACATCCTGGTTGTGTTCGTCGAAGAGAGCTTTACCGTGGACGCTCTTCGCATATATCTCGTAGACTTCAGGATGGCATCCTTGGCACCTTTTGGTTGTAACGGACCTTTCCTTGCTTCCACGCGCAACGGAGTGTGCGCCATGGCAGTCAGTACATACCGGCGCCTTCTGGTTCCCCCTGCTGAGGACTGTATAGTGTACGCTTTCAAGCGTCTTGGTGTACTTATCGAAATGGCACCGTCTGCAGCTCTCAGAAGAGGCGAGGGAATATTCCCGTTTCGTCCTGAAGTCCCTGCGGGGGTGCTCATCGGACGAAAAACCGTAATGGCAGTCAGAGCAACTGAGCCTGGCATGCACGGAGTTCTGCAGTTCCAATTTATCTATCGTGACTGATTGCTGTTCACCGCTCCTAAACGCCATGGAGATACTGAAACCATGGCAGCTCATGCAGTACTGTGCCTCATTCGAAAATATTCTTCCACCTGCAACCGGCATCACTGCGTGCGCACTGTGACATTCGGTGCACACGGCTGATTTTCCCTCTTCCTCACGACGGAACAAGCCTGCATGTACAGGCTTTGTCCTGAGTTGTTCCATTGGGTGGCAGTGCCTGCATTCACGAGAGGCTTGTATCTGATACTGCTTCTTGGATCTGAACCGCCTGTCGGGATGACTGTCTGCTGAAAAACCGATATGGCAGTTGGAGCATGTCAGAAAACCGTGAACAGAGATCCTGAATTTTTCAGGATCCACATAGGCGGCCACGGACTCATCGTTCTGGAACTTTTTTATTGTGCCGGGCTTTGCATGGCATCCAAGGCAAGTTCTTGCCTCATCGGACAATACCACCTCTCTGGCGTCAGAGAGATCAATGGCAAGGACACCCCAAAAACATATAAGAAGTACTGCACATGCAATGCTTTTACTCCCTTTCATAGATACCCTCCCTGACAAAAGGTTAAGGTATACCCATAGGAAGCTGAATTATGTCTTAAGTGAAACGAATAGCTCCCGCATCTTGTCGTATCCGCGGAAAAAAACATGGAACCGGGGTACAAAAGCAGGGGGACATTCATCACAATGGGATCAATATCCCCCTGCGCACCTTGCAGAAAAGCGTTCCCTTTAATGCAAGTTTTCATAGTCCGGCTCTTCCCTCAAAACAGGCATCCTATTCAGGATCCAACGGAATACCGTAATATGGATTGTTACTATACACAGAACAACAGCCACTTCTCTCCATGGTGGAATAATGTGATGGAAATGGTGAGGGAGGTTCCAATTAAAGGTGATAATGGCAATATTCAGTCTGTTCATGACGACACCAAAGACTGTGAGGAACGCGGCGAATCTCACTGCTCCGACAATCCGTTTCTTGAAGCCTATGCTGTAGATAAGGGCAGGAGTAAGCACTAGCAGGAGCACTTCGACAAGGTACCAGTATCCGTACCCTGTGTTAAGAAGGGGCCAGTTGTCGTCATGGGCTAGGGCGATAACCTTTATCACAAAGTAAACATATATCGCGATGGCCGCTCCTTTTCCGAGTCCCAATGTCAGTCTGTCGATGTTTTCGAGAAAATTCTTGTCACACTTGTCTTTCAGGAACTTGACCGCGAGGGTGCTCACCACTATCACCATCGATAGGGCGGCGACAATGCTTGAACTCAGGAATAATACTGGGATATAGCTGCTATACCATAGCGGATGGACTTTCCCAGGCGCGAGCAGGAACATCGCTCCGAGTGCGGACTGATGGAGCGTCGAAAGGATAATGCCGGCAATTGTCATGCCGATGGTGATCCTGAGTGCCCATTTCCGGATTCGGCGTGCCTTTAGCCATTCAAGGATGGCAGGGCTGAATTCGAGAAGCTGCACCGTGAGGTACGTTGCAACGTGCCAAGCTACCAGGAACAGGACCGAGGCGGTGCCGAAGGCTACGCCCATGGGATAATAGATGCGCCATGGTCTGCCAAGATCAGTAAGAAGATAAATGACCGCAAATAGGTAGCCCATGAATCCTGTTAGCACAGCAAGTCGCACGAGAGGGTGGTACCTTTTAAACCCGAAGATATAATAAGCGGTGGCCATCACGAATCCTGTTGCAGAAAGGGGGACACCGCCGAAAAGTCCCCAGCCGAGAAATAAACCCCACGGATATTCATTGGAGCTGTGGAGCACGAAGGCGAGTCCGTTATAGAACCTGAGGGCGATGACAGGCAGTCCGACACTTAGGATAAGCGCTGCGATGATATTGAAAGGAGAGATGAGGCTTCTGGCGTATTCAGGCCAGGTCATGCCCATCAGCAGCTTGTCCATGAACCAGCCCCGAAAGTTATCCTGTTTTAATGCATATCCGTTGCCCATTATTTTACCTCCTCATTCTTATTTGATTCGGCCTTTTCTTCAGCGGTTTCGTCCCTATGGCGCAGGGCTGCATAACACATTCCGAAGAGAGCCGGCCAGACGGTAAGGACGAGAGGCACCACCCCAAGGAAGCCCTTTGTCTCTTCCACGAGCGGTCTGTTTGGTATGTTCGTTGGAAAGCCCAAGGTTTCGAATGGAACTCCGGATATATACATCCAACTTGTGCCTCCTGCTTCCTTTTCGCCGTAAATATGGTCTATATACCTGTCAGGGCTTTTTGAGATTTTTTCTCTGGCAAGTTTAAGAAGATCATCCCTTTTGCCGAAGGTGATAGCGCCCATGGGACAGGTCTCCGCGCATGCCGGTATCTGCCCTACCTTTATCCTGCCATAACACATGGTGCACTTAACAATCTTCGGCTCGAGTGCGCTTTCGTAGTCATATGCGGGCACGTAGAAAGGGCATGCGGTCATGCAGTACCTGCAGCCAAAACAGAGATCCTCGTTGTACATCACAGGACCTTCTGGCGTTTTGTTGTATGCATGTATCGGGCAGGCGGTTGCGCATCCTGGCTCGTTACAGTGGTTGCACTGTAGTTTGCGGTAAATGAACTTGTTTTTGTCTTTCGGATCTTCATATCGGTTGACTACCGTGTATGCCTTTGCATCGGGCCTCCTTTTCTCGTTGAAGACCGAGGGGTCATCAAAGGGGACTGAGGGCTTTGGGAGTTTGTTTGCCTCGTTGCAGGCCTTTTCACAACTGCGGCAACCCACGCATGCTGTAAGGTCGGTTAGCATGCCGAAACGGTTCGGCCACCCGGTGAGCTCACCTGATGCGTTCACAAAAGATGGTTTGATGAGGATCGAAGACCCAACCGCAGTCACGGTCCCTAGAAAGCATCTGCGGGAAATACCTTTTGAGGCTGTTTCCCCGGGGTGATCCGTGGCACCTTTTGCTGTAGCGGTCTTTCCGTCCACAACGGGTTTTGCCCGTGTTTTTGCCATAAAAGCCTCCTTTAACAGCTAGTTATTTAAGGTTGTTGCCCAAAGTAATTTCTCTCTTGGCATGGCATAATTCGGTACATCCTTTGGGATCCTTGCCGACGTTGCCCATCCCCTTATGACACTGCATACATTGGGTGTGGTATGCGACTTTGAGACCCGGCATCCTAGGATTGTCGGGAGAATACGCGCTGTGGCAACTCCTACAGGCGGTGAAATTATTGGTGACAGAGTTCTTGAAAGCCGCGACATCCAGTGAATGACAACTCTTGCATGGCAGTTTTGCGTTGTCAGCGTGCTCATGATGGCACGTCCCGCAATTACTTGCGAGGGCCGCATGCCGTTCGTGAGTGAAGACGACAGGTTCATACTTGTCAGTGAGACTTTCGATGGTTATGACATCAGGAACCTTTGCGGCACTGCCCGCGTAAAGGGAAGAAGCAATCAGGATTAGGGTAGCGGCAGCGAGAATCATCAGTAGCGTTTTCTTCATCTATTTTGCCTCCTATTCGGTAGTCTTGCGGCGTACGTCTCAAATCATGCCTACATACGCCCGGCACTGCTGGTTTATTTCGTAGTATTCGCTTGCACCGTTATTTTTTCTCATCCTGTTTTTTCTCTTCTTTCTTTCTTTTTTTGCCTGAAAGATATGCTTCAGTCGGTCTCCATCCAAAGGTCGCGCTCCTGCCTGCTAGTCCTAGGAGGCCGTTGAGCGCAGCGGTTCCTACGGCATAGGCAAAAATAAAAGGAAGGCTTACAATGTATGCGAGACCGATAAAGGGTCCGGCCAGGATCTTCTTTACGGTTGCAAATGTGGCGTTCCTGTTATTCCTGATGAATTCCATGTCTTCCCTCCCTGATTCCTTAAGGGTCTTGAAGGGTTTAGGCTTCAATACCTCGGCATACAGTATGTATGCTACGATGAACAGGATGGATAATATGTATTCCACCCCTTTTATGTGAGTGATGTAATCAAACATCGTATGCATCGCATCCTCCTTATTTCACGAGGCTGTTTCCAGCCGCGCTTTTTTTATTCGGACTCCTTCTTCTTGCCCTTCTTCTTGCCGATTAGATGTGCCTCACTCGGTCTCCATCCGAACGATACGAGGTTTCCGAGAAGATTGAATAAGCCGGCAACGATTTTCTTCCCCAGCAGCGTTACTATGGTACCCACAGCCATGAACGGCAGTGCGATGACGTAGAAAAGTCCCAGCAAAGGACCGGCAAGGAGTACAATGCCCGCAGGAAATCGTGTGTATTTTAAGCTGTCGTCCCCTGGAAGTACTCCTCCGTCAACAACGTCAACCCTGCTGCCGTCGGCAACGTTCCAGTAGGTTCCCTTTCCTACTTTTTGTCCTCCTTTGTACCTGAACATCATCTTCACCTCCTTTCTTTTATAACTCACTGTTCCTGATTGAATTTATAGCAGATACCTTGCATAAATATAATTGGAAGAAATTCCTATTTTTATGGGAAAATTGTCCTATGCAGAGTAACGGAATGAGTGGAATTACCTGATTTGAATGACAGTTCAGGCTGGGAAAACCCAGTGGATTCATCCATGGGATGATTGGGCTGCGGTCATTTAGGCAGTAGTGACTCATTGTTGGACGTTGTTGCTGTTGGTCTTGGAAAGGCATTACCGGTAGCGGTTAGGAAGCAATTTCTGATCCACGCGGAGGGTGTCATTCTGAGTATTGGAAAGTGCCCGTTTTTCCGTCAAAAAAGTCCTTGAGCCAGTGCATGACCCCCTGAATCGAGAAGTACGGGGGGACTGAACAGGTGCACGTGGTCAAGCAGAATATCTATGTCAAGGATGTCCAAGCCGAGCTCGAGGGCCTTTTCCCTGAGCAAGCGCTCCGTCATCCGTTTGACCTTCTGTTTGAGGACTTTTCTCTTGCGCCCCGGTAGCCAGGCGAAGTGATAGGTCAGCAAATATGATGAAGTATATGCGTGTTTTTAATCTTGTCCCATACACGGTCTCCAAGGTTACATTTCGCAATGCGCAACGCGAATGTCGCTGGTCACCTGCCTGACAAACCGGCAACACCGCCCTTGAAGTTACGGGTGACTCCTTGTCTTCCATCTGGAAGTCGGCCAACGACCTCTGCCGCTAAACGTTCATCAATTGACAACGTGCAGCAAAAAGACATTGCACGATACCACGGACATCCCCTGTAAACGACAAGTCTATCCGCGGTGGAGCTGAGATCTCTATGCGTTTATGCTTCCCTGTTCAGTGAAATGGCAATGCCGGCATCAAGTGCATTTTCCTCTATGCAGCAT